>NZ_JBFTMA010000502.1:0-4062 GCF_056396725.1 Bacillus sp. 05T31 | reverse complement strand
GATTTACTGAATTACGCATATCGCGAACAATTCGAATATCTTCAAATCTTAAAAGTGCATTATGAGCACCTATAATATTTAAAAACTCTGTAATTTTTTCAGCTTCTTTCAAATACGTAATGTACCCTTTTCTTCTTTCCAACGTCTTACTATTTAAATCAAATCCGTTCATCAGTTCACATATAGAATCATTATGTTCCTTATATAACGAAAAGATCTCTAAATGATAAGATGATGTTTCTGGGTTATTTACTGAACCACCTGCTAAAAATGCACCGCGTAAATACGATCTTTTACAACATTTCTTCTCGATTAATTCCTGCGATATATTTCGAATAAACGAAAAGTCATCTCGAACAATGTGAAGATCTGCTAATATTTCGCGAGACTTCTCAACAAGCCGCACGATATATACATTATTTTTCTTCAATCGCATTTTTTTACGAACAAGTAATTCTACCGTCACATCATATCCTTTTTTCAAAAGCGTATAAATCCTTCTTGCAATTGCCGCATTTTCCGTTTGAATATCGATAGATAGGCGACGGTTTGAAAAAGAAAGCGATCCATTCATTCGAAGCAACGCCGATAATTCTGATTTCTCACAGCATTCCTTCATTTCAAGATTGGTCAACTCTTTCTTTGTTTCTGATGCAAATGACACAGTCAACACCTCCTTATACTATTACTTTGGAACAAAAATCTTGTCCTATATGAATGAGGAGCGTTACCTCAAATGAGGCAACGCACATTTATAACGTATAACCCTTCGTTTCGCCCGCTTGCGTCATAACATTRCATACATATACCTTCTTCGCTTTTGCAGCAAGAACAGCGTCTCCAATTTTGTTAACAACTAAATTCGGTAATATACTTGTGTACAGACTTCCTGGRCCGAAAACAAGCAAATCAGCTCGTTTAATTTCCGTCAACGTTTCACATAACGGTTCTACATCTTCTGGAGTTAAAAAGACACGATTAATCTTCTTCCCGAAATRAGGAATCTTTGATTCACCTGTTACAATTTCTCCATCTTCTAATTCTGCATGAAGTACCGCACTTTGATTCGCTGCTGGTAATACACGTCCTCTGACGTTTAATACTTTACTCGTTTCCGTAATCGCGTGGTAAAAGTCTCCTGTAATCGAAGTCATACCTGCCAATAGTAAATTTCCTAACGCATGCCCTTTCAGTCCGTCTCCAGTTGTAAAACGGTGCTGAAATAAAGCTTCCACTAATGGTTCTACATCCGATAACGCAACAAGTACGTTACGAATATCACCTGGAGGTGGAATTTCTAGCTCATCACGTAGTCTACCTGAACTGCCTCCATCGTCGGCTACTGTTACAACTGCTGTAATATCAACAGGATATTGTTTTAATCCTCTTAATAAAACAGAAAGTCCAGTTCCACCTCCCATGATAACAATTTTAGGTTTTCTCTCTTTTTTCATCCCTTAATGGCCCTTTCTCTTCTCCACATCCCGATGAGATACATGAACGCTATACTCTGGTTTCAAATGTTTCCCAAGGTACTCTGTAAGCGTAACAGAACGATGTTGCCCACCTGTACATCCAATCGCAATTACAAGTTGACTCTTGCCTTCTCTTTTATAATGAGGCAGCATGAAAGTGATAAGATCCGTCAATTTCTCTAAAAACTTATGTGTTTCATTAAATTTCAACACATACGACGAAACTTCTTCATCCAGTCCTGTTAATGGCTTCATATGTGGAATATAATATGGATTTGGTAAAAAACGAACATCAAATACTAAATCAGCATCAATTGGAATTCCGTACTTAAATCCAAATGACATAACATTTACACGAAATGCTTGCTCAGTTTCTGTTGAGAATAWGTGAACAATTTTYTCTCGTAATTCTTTCGGTTTCAAATCAGAYGTATCAAGCACAATATTCGCTCGYGCCTTCATATCAGTTAAKAGACCACGCTCAGCTTCAATTCCCTTTAACGGCAAGCCAGTTGGCGCAAGTGGATGCGAACGTCTCGTTTCTTTATARCGAGTTACAAGTGTGCTATCTTTCGCATCTAAAAATAAAATATGAGGAATAATCCATGTACGTTCTGATAAATCATCAAGYGCTCCCCATAAATATTCAAAAAACTCTCGGCCACGTAAATCAATACCRAGTGCYACTTTATTCATTTTACCCTTTGAATCCGCCATAAGTTCAATAAACTTCGGCAATAACATCGGTGGTAAATTATCTACACAAAAATATCCTAAATCTTCAAAACTTTGTAATGCTACTGTTTTTCCAGCTCCAGACATCCCTGTAATAATTACCATTTTTATATCATTATTCTCTGTCATCGTATCCTCTCCTTGCAGGTTTAACTCGGATCTAATCGATATGAAAGCAACTCAAAATCTGGGGTATATACAAATGTACCGTAGATTATACCATTCCCTTTAATTAAATAATCAATAATGTGATAATCTCCTGGTGCCATTGCTAAATCATCAATTTTATCAAATGTATGCCAACCAATGATGCCTTCTTCGCTCTCTAATTTGTTTTCTCCTGCAAAATCTGTTGCTAAAAAGGAGAACATCATCCATTCAGAAACAACTTTATCACCTTCTTGGATGACAAAAGTGAAGACCCCTTTTAATGCTGGATTCTTTAAATAAATACCTGTTTCTTCACGATACTCGCGAACAACGGAATCTCTTACTGTCTCACCACGCTCCATTTTCCCGCCCGGTGCAACCCACCAATTCCGGCGAGGTTTTTGGAGTAAGAGTACTTCATTATCTCTAATTAACACACAGTTTGTCACTCTTTGCATGTTTCTTCACCTCAGCTACTTGCAGCAAAATTTCTCACTGCATACTCATTTCATTATACTATCAAAAACAGTTTGCTACAACGAAGGTGCCAGTCCCCTTTCGCTAAGCAATTGTAAAAATTCTTTCTATAACAAGCAATCAAAATACCTTACTTCCCGTGAACATTACATAAAAATCCCCTTAACGATTTTTATCGTTAAGGGGATTAAAACACTTATTTCTTACCGAAATAAGTAACAACCGCAAATCCTAAAATAAAAGTAATGATCGAACTTACAATTGAAAATCCGCCAGTTGGAATACCAGGGAACACAATGACAATCGACCCGATAACAAGTCCAATAATTACTGCAAATGTCATACTTTTATAACGATCCAATAAAAAACTAATTCCTTTACTACTTACAACAAATCCGACCATAACACCAGCACCAATAACCACGATTAATGGTAAATTGAGTGTAGTTAGAGCATTAATTGCCGTTGGATACACACCAATAATTAATAAAATAAACGATCCGCTAATTCCAGGAAGGAGCATAGCCATACTAGCCATCCATCCTGCGAAAAATAAACCRATTGCATTTAAAATTGTTAACGTCGTAATYGGATCWGCTGCCTTATCTGGYTTAAAGAATGCTGTTATTGCAACAAGAATTGCTGCAATTATTAAYARGGCAATATGACTACCTTTAAACGTTGCCTTTGCATCAGCTTCTCTCATTAACATCGGTAATATACTAATAATTAAACCGAGAAAGAAAAATTGAGTCGGTTCATAATGATTTGCTAATAAATATTTAATAACGTGACTTAACGTTAGAAAAGCTGCCGCTACACCAGCTGCAAGTGGGATTAAAAACGCTAAATGTTTTTTCCATTCACGACTAAARAATCCGCTAATTGCTGCGAGCAATTGTTCATAAATYCCCAACACAACAGCGATTGTTCCGCCGCTCACACCAGGAATTAAATCACTAACGCCCATACAAAATCCACGATATATATTACGCCATTCCATACTGAATAAATTCCTCATTTCTTATAATGATTTTTCCCGTAAATTCTAGTATAACAATAAGAATCATTATATTCTTAATTGTTTTTGACAATAGTTTGACATTTGGACAAAAAAAGAAAGCCACCTATCGGTAGCTTTCTTCTCAAAAGGAAAAATAACCTTATTTTTCTGTTACAGTCTTTAGTTCCTCTACTAACTCTTCTATATAATGCTGTGCACTCT
>NZ_JBFTMA010000501.1:0-3315 GCF_056396725.1 Bacillus sp. 05T31 | reverse complement strand
ATTCTACATTTTACTATTTCAGGAGTTAAAGGATGAGTTCGGTCTTACAGGGCAGCAAGAGAGCATGCTATTTYATATYAATTTAAATGAAAAYACGACAGCAAATCACATTGCGACTACTTTTAATATATCGAAAAGTGCTGTGAGCCAAGTTTTATCGAAATTGGAAAAACAGAAGATGATTTCGAAACAAGTAAACCCTAATAATAAACGGGAGTATTTCCTTACACTTGGTCCAAACGGTAGTAAGTATATAGAGCGGTTGTCTGAGTTAGATGATGTATTAATTGAGAAATACTTTTCTAAAATCGACATAAATGCTTTAGAGCAAATGACGGATACGTTAACGAAAATAAATAAAGTGATATTGGAAGAAAAACAGAAGGATCTTGATTGTAATGAGTAAGAACCTTGATGAAGCAATTAGTAGAAAGGAGGAGAAGCCTGTTATGAGTTACATACCAAATATGATTACGATAGCAAATTTTGTATGTGGGCTTTTGGCTATTTACTCTGTCCTCGTTCACGATATGTATTTGGGGGCAGTTTTTATTATTACAGGWATGTTATTTGATTTTTTTGATGGCATGGTTGCTAGGAAACTGGATTCTGTTTCGGAAATTGGCGGGGAGCTAGATTCATTTGCGGATTTAGTTACCTTTGGTGTGGCACCTTCTATTCTTGCATATAGTATCGCGTTAAAAGATTTGCAGTCTATCGGGATGATATGTGCGCTTGCTTACAGTATTTGCGGAATGCTGCGGCTTGCGAGATTTAACACGCAGCAAAGCAAACTCCCGACATTTATAGGCATGCCAATTCCATTCGCGGCAATGTGCCTCCTCATTTTATGCYTYWTGAATAATCCAGTTTCCGTGGCGTTTGGCACATGCGTACTTGCTTATTTAATGGTGAGCAAAATCAAATTCCCCCATTTTAAAAAAGATATATCGGAAAGCTTGAAGTCCGAAAGATGGGATTAATGAGAAAGATAAGGAGCATAACATGATTCGTATGGCATTAAGATCATTTAACATACAAATWTATTGTTTGCTAGGCGTGATGTTATTAGGGTGGTTGCTGACACCTTTTTCAGCCCAGTTTGTAGGGATAAGCATYGGCCTTTTAGTKAGTATGTACTGCGCCTGGATTTTAGGAAGGCGTATTGAAAAGTTTGGAGATAGCATTGTAAAAAAAGAAAAAGCACCGATGCTTGGAATGATGAATCGGTTTGCAGCTGCAATACTCGGCGCGATTATTATGTATGAAATTGAACACCATGAATTCATGTGGACATTTGCTGCTGGAATTATGGGTGGGTATTTCTTGATTATTATTAATTTAGGGTATTACAGTATGAGAGATGGGAAGGAATAAAGTGAAACTTTAATCAGCGCACATCAATCGGCGTTTTTAAAAGCGAGGAAAGTAGCTATTTTGATAGCTTTTGTGTTGTATGAAAAAAATTAAGGGATTGCCATATGGCAATCCCTTAATTAATATAATTCATTAATCGTTTCTTTCGCGATTTTATTAGAAGCATCTAATTTCATCAAGTACCTTTTCATTCATGCTTACTGCTTTCCTCTGGTCAGAATAAGTATATCTGATTGAGTCAGACTTTAACTGAACAAACGATTCACATGATTATATATACTGTATTGATGAAAATACTACAAGAGTTGCATGTGAAGATTTAAGAAAAATTTAATGTTTACCCCGCTCTTTATTTTAAAAGTTTTTCCTATCCTATAAATGAGTTACATCAAGAAGAAGACTAAAAACGAAAAAGTCATAGATGAAAATGTAAAGTTAGGGGATTCTACATGCATACAGGAGTTTGGATTAGTTATTTGTATACGTATTTTTTTACTATTATTTTTTGTATTGTGTTTCAAATTGGATTTTATTTTAAAGCGAAAAGAACTATATCTATTCGGCATTTTCTATGGGTATATGTTTTTCTGTTCTACCTTTCGCTAGTGTATAAGGTGACGCAAATCGCGACTGTATGGGATATAAGTMGATATGAAACGTGGATTCGTGTAARTCAAATYAAYTTGACTCTATTTGATACKGCAGGTAGTACTACGTATCTTTTGAACATTTTACTGTTTATGCCGTTAGGTTTTTTATTACCGACTATTTGGCCGCATTTTAGAAAACTGAAAAACACCGTATGTGCGGGATTCTTTTTTTCATTGGCAATTGAGTTAAATCAATTACTAAATAATAGAATTACAGATATTGATGATTTATTTACGAACACCCTCGGGGCGATTGTTGGGTATTTATTATATAGAGCTTTATTTAAAATGATATTTAAAAGAGAGGAAGAAAAGCTTGATAACAATTCTTCTCTAGTCATAAAATACGAGGCTATTTTTTGTTTAGTGTGTTCATTTGTAGGTGCGATGTTAATTTATTATCCAGCTTTATTTGGAAGACCTGTAATCCTTCAGTGAGGTGATTATGTCCTTGTATGATAAAATGATTCTAGTTCTCCAAGCTCAAACACGGTAAAATGTGAATGGCGCATCCTCCTTTTCTAACTTAATAGAAACAGTTTATGTATTAAATGATAGGTAGGTGTAAATGTGTTAAATGTTCAATTATTTCAATACTTACTAAAAGAGTCTCAAACAGCTCTTCATATAGATGGAAAACGAGTGTATATGTTAAATGATGAAGGGTTATCACCTTATCCTATCTATTTAAATCACCGTATTATGATGGGTGTGGGAACGAATTGGAATCAACATAAAGGATTTGAAAAAATCATTAAAGGATTTATAGGTGCAATTAACAAACTTCCTATGTATATGGTATTTGAAACTTATTTGTGTAGGGACTTTATTGAAGGGTTTTTAGAAGAGAGTAAATTCCATTTTGAGCTGGTTTTTACTAATAAGAAAAGGGATACGAACTTTTTTAACGTGTTAATTACTAATAGTGCTGATATAACTACACTTATGAAGTATTTCTTCCAATCAGCACAAGATTCTCTCTATACGTTATTAAGCTATTCAGCAGACTGTAAGATTATCAGTAATAGTACTTGTGAGATTGAAATAAAGGCTGACAGTTTCTATCCAAGCTTTTCATTTATGTATGATGCGCAAGAATTATTTATTATTAGTGGGGAAGAAAAATGGTCACATATCCATTATATAAAAAGATTTTTCCATCTTGAGCAGATTACAGATGAGCTAACTATTGATGTAAGAAAATGAATTTAATGATGATGAGTGTTTTAATTATATAAGTTTTGGATCTAAGGAATTAAAGTTAGTTGAGCAATTTTGTGTAGGGGAA
>NZ_JBFTMA010000500.1:0-4040 GCF_056396725.1 Bacillus sp. 05T31 | reverse complement strand
GAGCACTGGGAAACGTGGGAGAAATCCGAAGTTCCAGCTGAACATCAAATTCAAGGAATGGGTTCAGTGGAAATGACAGTGCGTAGACTTGATAAACTAGCGAATACATTAACAGATATATTTGGTTATAAAGAAGTTAGCCGAAGCGACGAAGAAGCGATTTTCCAGTCTATTAAAGGAGAAGCCTTCGGAGAAATCGTTGTGAAATATTTAGATGGTCCTACTGAAAAGCCAGGCCGCGGTAGCATTCACCATTTAGCGATTCGCGTGAAAAACAGTGAAGAGCTAGCTTATTGGGAAGAACAGGTGATACAAAAAGGTTTCCATTCTTCAGGCATTATCGACCGTTTCTACTTTAAAAGCTTATACTTCCGTGAATCAAACGGAATCCTATTTGAAATTGCGACAGATGGACCAGGATTTACAGCTGATGGAGATGTAGAGCATTTAGGAGAAAAACTTGATTTACCGCCGTTCTTAGAAGAACAGCGAGCAGAAATTGAAGCGAAATTAGCACCTATTGAAGAGAAATAATAGAAGAGAAAATATAAAATTTAAAACCATTGGAGGAATATAAAATGAACCAATTAAAAGGAATACACCACGTTACAGCAATTACAAGTAGTGCAGAAAAGAACTATGAATTTTTCACTCACGTTTTAGGAATGCGTCTCGTTAAAAAAACAGTAAACCAAGATGATATTCAAACGTATCATTTATTCTTTGCAGATGATAAAGGTAGTGCAGGAACAGATATGACATTCTTTGACTTCCCAGGTGTTCCAAAAGGAGTACACGGTACAAATGAAATTTCAAAAACTTCATTCCGCGTTCCAACTGACGCAGCACTAGAGTATTGGGTGAAACGTTTTGACCGTCTTGAAGTAGAACATACAGGAATTAAAGAGCAATTCGGTAAGAAAACTCTTTCATTCGTTGACTTTGATGATCAACACTATCAATTGATCTCAGATGAATTTGATAAAGGCGTGGAATCAGGTACACCTTGGCAAGACGGCCCAGTGCCATTAGAATATGCAATTACTGGATTAGGACCTGTATTTATTCGTATCGCGAACTTTAGTTATTTCAAAGAAGTGTTAGAAAAAGTTCTATTATTTAAAGAGATTGATCAAGAAGGAGAGTTCTACTTATTTGAAGTGGGTGAAGGGGGAAACGGTGCCTCTGTCATTGTAGAACATAATACGGTTCTTCCTGAAGCACAACAAGGTTTTGGTACAGTGCATCATGCAGCATTTCGCGTAGAGGATCGTGCTGTATTAGAAGAGTGGATTGAAAGAATAGGTAGCGTTGGTCTTCCGTCATCTGGATATGTAAATCGTCACTTCTTCGAGTCATTATACGCAAGAGTTGCACCGCAAATTTTATTTGAATTTGCAACAGACGGTCCTGGTTTTATGGGTGATGAGCCATACGAAACACTTGGCGAAAAATTATCTTTACCTCCATTCCTAGAGCCAAAACGTGAAGATATTGAAAAATTAGTTCGCCCGATTGATACAGTGAGAAGTACKAAGGAATTTATTAAAGAGTAAAAATAGARATARTAAGTAGAAGAGCAAGTAGTTTTAGCTGATAGCTGGAATTACTTGCTTTTTTATTTGGTCTGTAAAGTTTTCTGATAAATGTTTCTCAAGTTTTCGAAATAGAAAAATTTGGTATAATAATTTTAAATTATAAATTTTCTGATAATTATTTTTCAATACATATAAAAGAGGTGATAATATACAATTCGGATAATTATATAAAAATTCTAATTTTTTGAATTTGGAGAAAAGGGGATGCGAAGGTATGGGAACAGATGTAGTAACGAAGGAGCAAATGAAACATTCTTTAGATAATTGGTATCGTGTAATGTTGCAGCAAAACATAGAGAAAGCAACGGAAATGAAAGAAGAGATTGATAGTAAGATTAGTGGTTTGGAAGTCGATCAGGATGTATTGCTTTATTATGCGTTATTGAATTTCAGATATGATGCATTAGTTGATTGGATTTCAGTTAGAGAAGATAGTTTTAATAAAGTGGAATCTTTCGAAATTCCAACAGAAGGTTTTCTAGCTTATTACTATCACTTTTTTAAAGGATTTCATTGCACATTAATTTCAAATTATAACGAAGCGAAAGAACAGTATGAACAAGCTGAGAAGTTATTGAAATATATTGCAGATCCGATAGAGCATGCGGAGTTTAATTATCGGATGGGGAATTTTTATTATCATTCCTATCAACAAATCAATGCGATTGATTATTTGAAAAAGGCAAAAGAAGATTTTACGAAGCAATCAGGATATGAGATTAATTTTGCTTTATGTGAAAATATTTTAGGGTTATGCTATGTTGATTTAAATCAATTTGAGTTAGCAGAGGAGATATTTAATAATTCGTTAAATGTTTTTCAGCAAATTAATCATGAAAAATACATTTTAATGGTTAGAAATAACTTAGGGTTGCTATATGCAAATCAGAATTTATCTGAGTTAGCCATTCGTCATTTATCCGAAGTAACAAAGAAAGCTCCTAATCATTTTAGGGCACTGTACTTGGAGGCTGATGAATATTTAAAAATAAAAGAATTTGAAAAAGCGAGTGCCATAATAAGTAAAGGATTGCATATTTGTAATCAGTTGAAGAATCAAGAATATCAATACCGATTCATGGTTTTAAATAAAATGAATACAAATATTGATGCATTAGAAGAGGTTGTTATAGCAGGTATTTCTTACTTTGAAAGAGAAGAGTTGTTTGACTGTATTCAGGAATATACAGAACGCTTAGCAGATAAATTTTATGATATAAACAATCATGAAAAGGCTAGTAAATATTATCGTATGAGTAAAGAAGCAAGGCAAAAACAGATGACAAAAGGGGCGTTAAAGTAATGAAAAAAATTGTGTTAACAGTAATTGGATTTGCATTTACTTTCTCAGTTTTAGGTTCCCATGATTTTAATGCCGTTGCTCTTAATAAGGGAGATACAGTGATATTATCCCCTTTAGGTAGACAGTGTAAAAAGACCATGTACATACATGGATGTTACACTATTACTTGGAGGGGATTTTTCATGACTAAAAAAGGCTTAACTTTTAATATATATTCAGAAGAATTAAAGTTATCAGCTGTTCAAAGTTATTTAAACGGAGAAGGAAGTTACAATACGATAAAGGAAAAATATCAGCTTAGAAGTTCTACTCAACTTAAAAATTGGGTRAAAAAATATAAAGAATGTGGTGAAATTACAGATACACGTGGAAAAAACAGTGGAATGAAAGGGATACCAAATCCTCTAAAAGGCAAACGTGTTCATTTCAATACCGTTGAAGAGGAACGCGACTACTATAAGGCTCAGGTTGAATATTTAAAAAAGCAATATCCAAATCTGTAAATGGAGGCGTACTAAAATATAAAGAGAGATATCATATCATTGAATCATTAAAGGGGAAATATCCAGTTAGGTGGCTTACGAAATTTGCTGGTGTACATCGTTCAAGTTACTATAAGTGGATTCATACAAAAGGCATGAAAAACATGCGACTAGMATCCGAAAAACGATTAAAAAAAGTAATACAATCTATTCATGTAAAGCACAAGGAATATGGTTATCCACGTATGAAAATCGCTTTACAGGAAGAAGGATATTTTATAAATCATAAAAAAGTATATCGCTTAATGAGCGAGCTCAACATTCAATCTATTATTCGAAAGAAGCGTCGCTTCTTTAAAGGGAACTATTCCAATGTTTTTCCGAATGTTTTAAACCGTGAATTTAAAGATCGYCAACAAAATGAAGCACTTGTTACAGATATTACGTACCTACGATTCCAAGAGGGATTTCGGTATCTTTCTGTTGTCCAAGATATTTATAATAACGAAGTTGTTTCTTGGAAAATATCCAAGCGCAATGATAATGAACTTGTATTAGATACAATTGAAATGTTGGCACAAAAAAGAGATGTGCGTGGAACCATTCTCCATTCAGATCAGGGATTCCAGTACACATCTCATGCCTACAACAAACGAC
>NZ_JBFTMA010000499.1:0-3325 GCF_056396725.1 Bacillus sp. 05T31 | reverse complement strand
GGGAAATATATGTTTATTTGAAATGCGAATGTGATAAAATGTAAAAAATAACTAAAAAGCAATGAAAGAGAAGAGTACATGTTCAAAACTTTTCAGAGAGCTGATATGTGGTGGGAATCAGTAAGGGATGAATATGGAATGGGCTCTGGAGCTTCTMACTGAAATGAGTAGGTAAAGACGGTTACTTCACGTTATCGAAGTATGAAGTGAGCTAATGATAGCTAATWAAGGTGGTACCGCGGGAGTCTCTCGTCCTTTTTTAAGGATGAGAGGCTCTTTTTGTTTTTTATTTTGAGAAAGGAGGAGTTAGTATGAGTGGGAAAATAATGTTAACAGGAATTAAGCCGACAGGTTATCCGCATTTAGGAAATTATATTGGTGCAATTAAACCTGCATTGCAAATGTCAAAAAATAATGAGGGAAAAGCATTGTACTTTATAGCTGATTATCATGCGTTAAATGCTGTGCATGATCCAGCAAAGTTCAGTAGTTATACGAAAGAGGTAGCAGCTACTTGGTTATCACTTGGACTTRGYGAAGAMGTTATTTTTTACMGACAAACGGAAGTGCCGGAAATTCTAGAATTAGCTTGGATATTGGATATTAGCTTGTCTAACTCCGAAAGGGCTTATGAACCGTGCCCATGCGTATAAAGCGAAGGTAGAGCAAAATAAAGAAGCGGGATTAGAAATTGATGCAGGTGTGAATATGGGATTATATACGTATCCGATTTTAATGGCAGCTGACATATTACTATTTCAAGCTACTCATGTACCAGTTGGAAAAGACCAAATTCAGCATATTGAAATTGCGCGTGATATTGCGACGTATTTTAATCATACATTCTGCACGACATTTACACTTCCGGAGTATGTCATACAAGAAGAAGGTGCAATATTACCTGGTCTTGATGGAAGAAAGATGAGTAAAAGTTATGGGAATGTTATCCCGTTATTTGCAGAGAAAGAAAAGCTACGAAAGTTAATATTTAAAATCAAAACAGATTCTTCACTTCCGAATGAACCGAAAGAACTGGAAACGTTATTTATGATTTATAAAGAATTTGCGACAGAAGATGAAATTCAGTCGATGCGTGAAAAATATGAAACTGGCATTGGATGGGGCGATGTGAAAAAAGAGTTGTTTCGCGTTGTAGACCGTGAATTAGCCGGACCTCGTGAGAAATATGAGATGTATATGAATGAGCCGCATTTATTATATGAAGCGTTAGAGAGAGGTGCTGAGAGGGCACGAGAAATCGCGGGGGTAAATTTAGCGGAAATTAAAAAACGAATTGGATTTGAGAGGGAACGTTAAGCGTTCCCTTATTTTTTTATAAAAAAATCGAACGAAATTTAAATTTGTTACCAATATAGATTAAGGGAGGGATAGAAATGGATGCAATTCTCGAATTAAAAATGTTGTTATTTCAAATAGGAACAGAAATTATACCACCTAGTAATCTAAAAGAAAAAATTTTAATTCAAGTTAATCTAATGGAGGAAATAGCATTTAATAATGTTGAGGTGAATAAAGATGAGTGAAATTGTGTTAGCAGTTCAAGGTTTAAGTAAGACTTATGAGAGTGTAGATACAAATGTTAGAGCCTTACAAAATGTATCTTTGGAGTTAAATAAAGGAGAACTTCTTGCCGTAATGGGGACGAGTGGGTCTGGGAAGAGTACATTACTTAATATACTTGGTGCTTTAGACAAGCCTGATGAGGGAGTCGTATATGTAAATGGTGAAGGCCCTAAAAATATGTTTGTTGAACCATATGCGACGGAGTACAGGCGGGATAACATAGGATTCATATTTCAGGCATTTCATTTATTAAAGGATTTATCTGTAGAAGAGAATATTGCGTTACCCCTCATATTATCAGCTGATTCAGAAGAGGAGATACGAGAAAAAACAAATAAAATATTAGATGTTCTTGGTTTAGTAAATTGGAGAAATCATCGACCAGTTCAGCTTTCTGGGGGGCAACAACAACGTGTTGCAATTGGTAGGGCGTTAATAACATCTCCTCCAATTGTTCTTGCAGATGAGCCTACTGGAAATTTAGATTTCAATACGTCTAATGATATTTTACGAGTACTGGTCGATATGAAACAAAGATTCAATCAAAGTATGATTCTTGTTACTCATGATCCTCACATTGCTACGTATGCAGATCGGGTTCTTTTCTTTCATGATGGAGAAGTTGTTGATGATTATACGTGTTCTCATGGAGTAAATGATATAAATATYATTTTAGATAAATTTAAAARATTAATGGAGAAATCAAAATGATAAAATCAGTACGRGGATTARGTTTACGCTTTTTTAAGACGAATAAATTTACTGCTATCTCCTCTATAGTTAGCGTTATGTTGGCTGTTTCTCTAATTGTTACGATGATTGTATTTTCGAGCCATGCGAAACAGTCTGTTATAAATGAAGTTAAAAATTTATATGGAGATATGGATTTATCTGTTGGATATAACCCTGATCAAAATAAATTGATGGATAAATCTTTACTACAAAATATTAAGGAACAAGAAAATATTGAATACATTTCAAAAGTATTAGTAAATCATTTGCAAGTGAATAAATTGAATACAGCTATTTATACAGTAGGTGTTCAAAATGATTCGTTATCTAAAAGTCGATATCACTTCTCTAAAAATCTATCGAATGAGGAAGTAACATTAAATCATGGATTAGCGGAAACTTTACAAGTAAAAGTTGGAGAAAAGATTGAAATAGAAAATAAATCTTATGTAGTAAAAGAAGTTTTACCTGATATAGAAGCTGGAGGTTCAGCTCCAGATATACTTGTTTTATCGGAAGGTGCAGTGAAACAGCACGTATATGAAAAAACAGGTAAATACAATGAGGCTACTTATGTGTTGATAAAAGCAAAAGCGAATGCAGATGTACTAGCATTGTCTAGTCAAATTCATAAAATAGACAAAGAATTAAGAATCGATATTGCGGAGGAAGACGAGTTTTTAAAAAGTAACTTAGCGTCATTACATATTTTTATAGTTGTTTTATCTGTATTAATACTTATTATTACTTCGTTATTATTAATGTCTAATTTTGAAGTGTTTTTATATAAATATAAAAGCCAATTTGCTATTATGCGATCAATGGGAGCAACAACGAAACAAATGTTTAAAGTTATATTTATTCAATGTAGTGTAATTAATTTCTTTGGTGGAATATTTGGTTTGTTACTAGCTGTAATAAGTAACCGTTTTTTACAAAGTTGGCTAGAGCATTTATTTGATTTTCAAATTAATTCGATGAGTTTTGACTTTAAAATAGCAATTGTAAC
>NZ_JBFTMA010000498.1:0-3337 GCF_056396725.1 Bacillus sp. 05T31 | reverse complement strand
GGTTAATTTTAACTATCGGCAAAGGTGACAAAAACATTACAGATTTGTAAGCTATTTCAATGTTTTTTTGAATTTATACTTCTCCCCTTTGAAACTTTAAGTATTATTAACAACCAGATAGGTCATCATAATATAAAGTATTTAAGAATCCTAATTTAAAGGAGGCGTGTAAAATATACTACGTAAAATTAATTAAAGGTCAATCTTTCTATGCTTTTGATCAACGATTCTTAGTGTCTCATGAAGAAGAGGTTTCGGAAAAAATTTTTAATTACTTACGCCGGAATGAATTCTTCGAAGTACGTAAAGAAGAATATTCCGCCTAAAGTATGAAAAGCATCAAAAAATGACTCTCATAATTGGGATTTTTTCTTGATGCTTTTATATTATCTCCCTTTATTCAACATTACTCCTCAATTCTCTTAAAATCTTATAGTATATGTCCAAGCTAATTCATCGTTACCTTCATATTTTAGTATATGAGGAGGTGACGAATATGACTCATATCATTGATTATCAAGCTACTCAACCTTTAAATAAAACAGGTGAAACAACTTTTGTAATTCCCCATTCCCCAGAAAAAGCAATTCTAGCAAGTATTAAATTAAAAATTTCAAGAAGAGATTCACGTAATAATCGAGTAGAATTAATTGCTACAGTTGGGGTTAAAGGTATAACTGAGATTTCACAAGTTTTATTCCGAATTTTCCGTGACAATACAGAAATCTTCAACGCTCAAGTAGGGATTGAATCTACAGATTCTGAGCAATTTTACGCGCAAACATTTCAAGCTATAGATCAAAATGTTAGCTGCGGGACTCACGAGTATTCATTAACTGTAGAAAACCTTACTAGTGGTGCAAGTGCAGACATTGTTGGTCCTCTGTCTTTTAGCGGCTTAGCTATTGGACAAGATCATAAGTGTTGCTAATTTAATCTATTTTGGTTTTTTGAGAAAAGTAAGACGTATTATCTGCGTTCTTACTTTTTTTATTTTCCCCACACTTACCTTCCCTTTGAATTTACTTGTGAATTTTTTGTATTTTTAGTTACCCATTGTATCACTTAATTCATCATTTTTTTACAAATCAAAAAGATTGAAATCCATTAATGAAACACGTAATATAGACTCTGACTCTAAAAAAGTTCGTTAAAAATAATACATAAAATAAGGAGGTTTTATATACGAGTTTTTCATTTTAAAAGAAAGAGAGGTTTTACATTATGTGGCGTAATAAAAATGTTTGGATTGTGTTAATTGGGGAGTTTATTGCTGGTCTAGGGTTATGGCTTGGTATTCTTGGTAATCTTGAATTTATGCAAAAATACGTCCCTTCTGATTTTATGAAATCCGTTATATTATTTATCGGACTGTTAGCTGGTGTTCTAGTCGGTCCAATGGCTGGGCGTGTCATTGATCAATATGAAAAAAAGAAAGTTCTTCTTTACGCTGGATTTGGTCGTGTTATTAGTGTTATTTTCATGTTTTTCGCTATTCAATATGAAAGTATCGCTTTCATGATTGCATTTATGATTGCACTTCAAATTTCCGCGGCATTTTATTTCCCTGCATTACAATCTGTAATTCCACTCATCGTTAATGAACATGAGCTATTACAAATGAACGGTGTACATATGAATATCGGTACAATCGCTCGTATTGCAGGTACTTCACTAGGTGGCATTCTTTTAGTTGTAATGAGTTTACAGTATATGTATGCCTTCTCAATGGCAGCATACGCTTTATTATTCCTCTCAACTTTCTTCCTACAATTTGAAGATAAAAAATCCGCTACATCAAGTAAACAATCAGCTAAAGATAATAGTTTTATGGAAGTATTTCGTATTTTAAAAGGAATCCCTATTGCTTTTAAAGCACTTATATTAAGTATTATCCCTCTTTTATTTATAGCTGGATTCAATTTAATGGTTATTAACATTAGCGAAATGCAACATGACCCAACAATTAAAGGATTCATATATACAATTGAAGGTGTAGCATTTATGTTAGGTGCCTTCGTTATTAAACGTTTATCTGATCATTTCAAACCTGAAAAGTTACTATATTTCTTCGCATTTTGTACCGCTTTTGCACACCTTTCGTTGTTCTTTAGCGATATTAAATGGATGGCACTTGCCTCATTTGGTTTGTTTGGATTTAGTGTTGGCTGCTTCTTCCCTATTATGTCGACAATTTTCCAAACGAAAGTCGAAAAAAGCTATCACGGACGTCTCTTCTCATTCCGTAATATGTTTGAAAGAATTATGTTCCAAATTGTCTTACTCGGCACAGGCTTCTTCTTAGATACGATTGGATTACAGTATATGGTTCTAATTTTCGGAGTCATTTCATTGTTAATTATATTTATTTCCCTATCTAAACAGAAACGATTTGAAAAACAAACGTCGCAATCTGCGAATTTATAAAACTAATACTTCTTAAGAATGGATCCCGTATTTTACTGGGTCCATTCTTTTTGAATTTCAAGGATTAAAATCTATTCTCTTTATGTAGTTCAAATATTTAAAGGATTATCCCCTACTACTTTCGAATAAAATAAATTATAGATTTTTCAAAAAGGAGCTGTGGAAATGTCTGATGGCATCCAATTATTAATTACCCTTCTGTTTTCATTCATTATGTTTGGCGCCCTTAATTTTTTAGCCATTTCCCTATCCCAAAATAACTTTAAAAGAAGAATTGTTGCAGGTTTCTTATTTTTACTGTTAACTCCCATTATCTTTTTGACTACTACAGCATTCACCTCTATATTCGATAAAGGTGGATTTGGCGCAGCTAACCTAGCCTTTATTATTGCAAATATGTATGTTGTAAATGGAATTGTCATTCTTCTTTCCGCTTCATTTATCCTCAAAAGACATAACATAAGATAGACCATTAGGCATGAATCTGGCATTACACTAGATTCATGCCTTTTTATTTTGAAATCCCACCCTTCTCCAAATTTTTATGTGAAATTTATTAATTCTTTATAAAAATTTAAACTTTATTCATTACAATATTCCTATCGTATTCGCACRTTTATAAAAACTAATAAGAAAGGAGTACACAATGAAAAAGCTTCTATTTATTTTCCCTATATTAATCGTTCTACTTAGTGGATGTAGCAATAATGATATATACGGTTCTTGGGAAGTCATTGATAATAAAAAAGGTGAATGCCCTGTGTATTATAAATTTGAAACAGTTGTAAAAGAAGAAAAGAAAGAAAAGGTTGTTCACAATTTAGTGGAAATGCAAACAACAACTAAAAAAGAGGATTTATTTAAAGGATCGTTTGTTAAAAATTCTAACGTGTATCGTATTGATTATGGT
>NZ_JBFTMA010000497.1:0-3344 GCF_056396725.1 Bacillus sp. 05T31 | reverse complement strand
GTTTATATAGTGGWACATCRAGTTTTTTACATCTTTCARAAATAGTCAATTTTCGTAAAGGCTCAATYTCTTCCTCACTAACTGTCTTATATCCATGCTTTTCAGCAAGTTGATTATAAATTGGTACAAATATATTTTGTGAATCTACTAATGTGCCATCAAAGTCAAAAACAATGTATTTTTGCATCCCCATACTGCTACTAAAAATATAGACAAATGTACATTCTTAGAGTATTCCTGCTTCTGCGTGTCCTGTCTCGCCACGAACTCGCTACTACAGTTTGCTGTAACACTCCACAGGCGTAAATTCCGATGTAGCCCACCGTACATATATACAATCTATTTACGTTGGTATTGTATATTCTTTTGCTTGTAAAAGATTGATCGCTGCGTTCAAATCTCTATCCATGACATTGCCACATTCACATTCATAAACTCGGTCAGATAGTTTTAAATCTGCTTTTTTTTGCTACAACATGAGCATAACTTTGACGAGGGATAGAATGTATCTACTTGGCGTAGTTCGATTCCATATTCCTCACATTTCGTCAATAACCATGTTTTAAACGTATAAAAGCACTGCTTAGCAACTGCTTTAGATAGATGTTTATTCTTCATCATACCTTTCACATTCAAATCTTCTACTGTAATAAACGTTGGCTTGGTTTTCACCACATCATTTACAATAGACTTTACATACTCTAATCGAATATTTGCGAGCCGGGCATGTAGTTTTTGCACTCTAATAATGTTTTTATCTATATTCGCTCTTTTGTTAGTAACAGATTGTTCACCTCTCTTTTTTATATTTTCAAATTTACGCGATAAAGAACGTTGTTCACGTTTTAACCGTTTTTCTATCTTTTTTACTTTTACTGTTTTATTTATATTTTTGTGAGTTCTTCCATCACTACGCACAGCGAAATCCTTCACCCCTAAATCAATCCCTAAACCTGTTGAATTGAGTGTTGGCTTCGCTTTTGTTTCTTCCAATTCGCAAAGCACAGATACAACGTATCTTCCTGCTCTTTTAGATATCGTTCCGCTTTTTACAACCGCATCTTTTGGGATATATCCATACTCTTTTAATCTCATCCATCCAATCGTAGGGATTTTCACTCTATGTCTTTCCACTGTCCAATCTGTTTTACTGTTTTTAGGGAAATAACATTTTACATCTTCATTTTTCTTTTTCTTGAAGCGTGGAAACTTAGACAAACCATTAAAAAACTTCTTAAAAGCTTTATCTCCATTCATAATGGCTTGTTTTACCGCTTTACTTGATACTTCTTTTATCCACTGGTCGCACTCTTTTGTATGAATGTTGTTTAGCCATTTAGAAAATTCATAGCCACTAAGAAACTTCCTCTCGGATTCATATATCTCTTTATTTTTAGATAGATATAGATTGTAAACATACCTGCACACTCCAATCGTTTGATGGATCTTGGTTATTTGTTCATTTGTCGGTTTAATCTCTATTAGATATGCTTTTTTCATAGCTCTTCATCCTCCGACATTTTCTTTTTGTATTCCCTCAATCCATATATACTACGACTACATACATGAATGATAGATATCAAATACTGAGCAAGTTCTTCTTGTGGAGAAAACTTTTCATTAGTAACAATGATAACTTCGACTCCCATCTTATGAAGAAATCTCTCAAACCGGGCGTAACCAAAACGAACAAACCTATTTTCGTGTGCGATGATGATGGTTGAAACATTTCTCTCCATGCAGTCATCAAGCTTATATTTCACTACGTATGTCCACTTTTCCCTATGTTTTCACTTACTGTTGTTTCCTCCCTTTTCTTCTTTTTCCTAAACCTATGTTATTCAACAACATARWTGTCKTAYCCTTTYATMAASAAAAAAAGAACAAGATTTTCTCTCGTTCTTTTTAAGACAACCATTTCGGCGGTACATTCGTATTCCAATAAATATTTCCTAACTCATGGTGTCCTGAGTATCCATCATCAAAACGATGATAATGGAAATTAAAATAATATCCATCTTGCGGTGGATGATCTCTCCTCACATGAAATCGCAGTAAGTCATTTCCTGATTTCGTGTCATAAACATGAAAAATCTTTTCATTATTTCCGCCAGCTGGTTTTTGAGAAATCGCTAATGATTGCAACGATTCTTCTGGTACATCATTTGCAAGTTCCGCAATTGCCTCTTCAATTTTAGGTAATACAACATCTTTAAATTCATCTTCAATTACAGGCCCAATTTTAGAGCCRAATTTTTGCATWGATTGCTTYTCTGCTTCTTGCATCGCATAGTTAACAAAAGTATCGGTGGTTAACCTATCATTTGTTTCTTCATATGTATAGGACGTACTCTCCAAATTTTGTTGCCCAGCTGTGCTCGTAGGCTTGTCCGCAGCTTTGGCATTATCAAGCAATATGGAAGGAGGCGTCACTAAACCAAATGTAAATACGGTAATTAATGCGACTAAGGTTTTTCTAAACCAATTTGGCATTTATGTTCCCTCCCCTTTCACTCATTATATTTTATATAACGGTTGTTTCTTCTATTATACAAAATGATTGTAATTTTTGCACTTTACAATTTTGTTAACGTTCACATATTTTTCACTTGAATATGAAATTGTAAGATTTCATACACTATAAATACAACATTAATGAGGAGGCGACCAGATGACTTTAGATGTCATGTATTCCGCCGCAAGTATACTTGTTTTAGTGTATTTTATTTATCAATGTGTTACAGACTAGAAAAAGAGCCGTCAATGGTTCTTTTTTAATGGAAAAAATACAATCCATACAATTAATAAAATAAAAACAACGCCAATAATTACCGCTAGCAATAAATAAAAATGAGAAAATATAACTATGCCATACAAAAGTATTGCCGGAAGTAGTAAATAACGATCCGCCTTCCATCTTAACAAAAGTAAATTTCCTTCATCACAATATAAATGAAGAAACATTTTTTTCGTAAATTCATTCCAATAATCACGCGCATAGCGAGAAATTGCAACTAAAGTAAATACAAGAATAATAGCTGCAATCCACCTCGGACTCATCATAATACTTACAGTGCTTATACATACAACTTGAATATAAAATATTCGTGCACTACTTGTACGSAAAAATTCYTTYAAAAAAGMTTCWACRATACGCGAATCAGMWTTTTTYCCTAAWAKYYTTTTAGAMYGWGGGAACATCCACGGTTTTTTATTCGAACTACTTGGCTTAGCTGCATGACCACCAACTTGCATAATCCCTACAGTCCAGCGCATACTTTCTTCTTTTTCTTTCTCAACTTCTTTAAAAAAGAACTTTTTATAATTCATCTTTTCTTTTACTA
>NZ_JBFTMA010000496.1:0-3351 GCF_056396725.1 Bacillus sp. 05T31 | reverse complement strand
TAACAATGGTCTTGCGTTACTGCAGGTAAAGGATGTGAAAAATGATGCTACGATTAACTAATGAAGAAGTACAAGAGGAATTAACAAAGCTGGATAAATGGACAGTGAAAGATGAAAAATGGATTGAAAGAAAATATATGTTTTCCGACTACTTAAAAGGAGTCGAATTTGTCTCTGAAGCCGCCAAACTATCAGAAGAACATAATCACCACCCATTTATCCTTATCCAGTATAAAGCAGTCATTATTACTTTGTCATCATGGAATGCAAAAGGTTTAACGAAACTAGATTTTGACCTTGCAAAGCAATTTGATGAACTATTTTTACAAAATGAAAAAGCTATTATAAGAAAGTGAAAAAAGAGAAGCCTTTTTAGGCTTCTCCTTTCACTTTAAAATGTATACAATGTCCAAACGGATCCTTGGCCTGTAATATTCCATCTTTATACGTAGCAACTACGCCAATATATTTTAAACTTTCACACACTTGCTCTTTTTGTTTTTCATCTGCTAGTACAATTGTGAAATATTTCAAACCAACGGAATTTGGCATTTGTGGTGGTATACCTTCACCCTGCCATGTATTTAAACCGATATGGTGATGATAACCACCTGCTGATACGAACAACGCTCCATTACGAGCTGGAATCGTTACATCAAAACCAAGGCCATCAACATAGAAACGTTTCGCTTCTTCTAAGTCAGCTACATGTAAATGAATGTGCCCCATCACAGTACCAGCCGGGAACCCATTCCATGTACTTCCTTGCTGTAATAATCCTTCGCCGTCTAACGGGTTACTAACAAATGGTAGCTCTCCATTTTCATCATGCCAAACTTCTTTTTGGCGATCATGATAAATTTCAATCCCGTTTCCATCTGGATCAGCTAAATAAAGAGCTTCACTAAAGTAATGGTCAGCCCCACCATGTAATGGGTGTACTCTCTCAACAAAATGACGAAGAATATTTGCTAAGTCTTGTCTGTTTGGTAATAAAATTGCATAGTGATATAAACCAGTTCGACCTCTTTGCTTCGGAAGAGCGTCTTCCTTTTCTTCTATGATGAGAAGTGGCTCATTGTCCTCATTACCAAACGTAACGATTGTACTTTTTTCTTCCAGTACCTTCATACGCAATACTTCTGTATAAAACTCTAGCGATTTCTTTAAATTTGATACATATAAATGAACAACCCCAAGTGTTGTTTCGGGATGAAGTGGAAAGCCCATTTTGTTATACCCCCATTTTAATTAATTCTTCTTTAACATTTTCTCTTTTAAGAAATTATCTACAAAACCATTAGCTTTCGCAACAAATAAGTAAGCACCCATCGCTAATAATGCAAGTTCTAACTCAAATCCAGGATTTTTCCCGTCTCCTAACAAACCAGCTGACCATTTTACTTTCACAATCGCTCCAACCATAACAAGTGCAAATAATAAGCCAATATACCTTACGCCTAAACCTAGAATTAACAATAGACCTCCAACTAATTCAACTGTTGCTACACCGTATGCAAGTCCTCCTGGTAAACCAATGCTTGTAAACCACCCTGCAATATTGTCAATTCCTGATTGGAATTTTGTTAAACCGTGCATAAAGAACGTTRCCCCTAACACGATACGAATAATTAAGTTACCAATATGTTGATTCATTTCTTTCTCTCCTTTATAGTTTTGTTATACAAAACTTTTATTTACATAACAAAACATACACTAATTATTTTTATTCGTCAATTCATTTTTCATGAGAAAAAATATTTTTTTTTTGCTATGATACAAATAGTTGTTTACAAAAAGGAGCATGATTTTATGAATATCGGTTCTGCGATTCGTGAAATTCGTCAACGTAGAGGAATTACGATTGCCCAAATTTGTGAAGGAACAGGTCTTTCTAAAGGCTTTATGAGTCAGGTTGAAAACAATAAAACATCACCATCTATCTCAACTTTAGAAATGATCGCTAATTTTTTAAATGTTCCCCTTCCATATTTATTGTTAGAACAAAAAGATCGTTTGAAAATTGTAAAAAAAGAAGAGCGTAAATACAGTGTGTATGGAAAAGATGAACAAAGAATTGAGCATGTTGCGGAGCAAGGTGGTCTCCGCCTATCTCTAGTAGAAATTTCTGCCGGATTCCCGAAAGAAAACTCACCAAATGCTCATGAAGGTGAAGAGTGTCATCTTGTATTACGCGGAAAACTAGAAGTTCAACATGGAGAAGATATTGCGATTGTAGAAGAAGGTGATTCTTTCTCTTGGAATGCATGCGTTCCTCATATTGTTCGCAATATAGGTGAAGAATCTGCATTATTACTTATCTCTAGTCATGCGGAAAATCGAAAACGTGTTTACTAAACGATAAAAAAGAAGCCTGTTTCGTAACAGGCTTCTTTTTTATTCCCTTATAATTCCATAACTCGTCCCAACTAGTACGGTCTTTTCATGTTGATTGCGATAAACTGACTCAATTGAAACTTTTTTATATCCTTCCATTTGCTCAATATTTGTTAAAGTTAATTCACAAGTAACCGTATCCCCTGTAAAAACTGGTCTAATAAACTCACTTACTAATTCCCTCGCTATGTAATGTAACTCTTCGCCTACTTTCGTCCCAATGCTAGCAGTCAATAAACCATGGACCATTAATCGTCCATTCTCATCATATTCCATATGATGTCTACCTTTATCTCCTGTAATATTTGCAAATTCAAAAACTTCTTCCTCGGTAAATCTTCTTTCGTATTTAAATATATCCCCAACTTTTACATTCATTTTTATCCCCCGTTTAATAAACTGAATTTTCTTTTATTTTATCACAAAATGAATCTCAGTTCAGTTTATATTATTAAAATAGCAATCCTTTTTCTTTATTACCTTATAAGTTATCGATGCCCTTCCTTTTTTGCCACTTGATACCCATAGTACGCACATGTTCCATTTCTTGATAACTCTCTTACTTCAAAATCACAACTTCTATAAAAATCAAAATTGTTAGCGGACGTATGCGCAAACCAATCRCCATGCGGAAGCTTTTGTAAACAAAGAGCTACAAGTTTCTTGCCTAACCCTTTCCCCCTATACTCACACTTCACAACTAAATTTACTATGTTAGCAACCATGATTTGATCAGAAATCACTCTAACCATCGCGACCATTTCTTCTTCATCCCAAATTGTGAAAGCCCATGTTGAATTTTCAAATGCAATCGTAAACTTTTCAATTTGCCAAGAAGGGATATTATCATTACTCCAGCCAGCATCTTCAAATAATGTCTTAATCGCATATGCTGGCACTCCATTCGTTCCTTCACGAATAATTAGTCCATTATGATAAATATACATGTAATCC
>NZ_JBFTMA010000495.1:0-3367 GCF_056396725.1 Bacillus sp. 05T31 | reverse complement strand
CATTATGGATGATGTGAAAGAGCGCCAGTCCTCTTATTACAATCGTCTTTACTAAATAAATTATAAAGGGGTAATWTCCTAATGAAATTTAARGCTTTCTTTTTAACGATTACCATTCAAAARCRYAAACTTTCAAAAGATGAAATTTCTCGTGAACAACAAATWAAAAWYATTATGGAYGAWGTRAAAGAGCGYCAGTCCTCTTATTACAATCGTCTTTACTAAATACATTATAAAGGGGTAAAAATCCAATGAAATTCAGAGTATTATTTTTAACGATTACCATTCAAAAAAATAAACTGTCTGAGTCTGATATGCTTCATGACCGACAAATTGAGCAGGCTATGTACAACGTAAAAGAACGACAAAGTCATTATTGTAGTCACCTGTAATTCCTATTCGAAAGGAGGAATTCATGTATGAGGTTTCACCTTTTCTTTTTAACCATTACGATTCAAAAAGAAACTATATCTGCAAATGAAGTAAAACAAGAGGAACAGTATAAAAAGATTATAGATGAAATTCGTGATCGTAGAAGCAAGTACTACACTCACCTATAATTGTTTGAACTTATATTAGAAATGAAAGGAGTCRATTATGATGTTAATAACGCGGTGTAAAGAAATGATTTGGATAGTTCAGAGGGATTCCACATAGTTCATTTAACAAAAATTCACCGCCTGATTTGATGTGTAAAAAATATACAATAATAAGTATTTCATACACTAAAAAATAAAAGATACACCCCTTTTTATTAAGCGGTGTATCTTTCTCAACATATTCTATTTCCGTTTACTTCGTTTCGTCTTAAACAATCTCACTAAGTTCGAAACAACTGTTTTTGTTACCGCATAAGCTGGTACTGCTAAAATCATTCCGATAATTCCCGCGAAATTACCTACCCCTAAAATAAGGATGATAATTGTCAACGGATGGATATTTAATTTTGAACTCATAATACGCGGTGAAATGATGTTACTTTCAAACTGTTGTACGATTGTTACTATAATAATTACGTACAGAGCTTGCATCGGAGATACGAACAGACCTATAATGACAGCTGGTGCTGCTCCGATAAATGGACCTAAGTTCGGAATTATATTTGTAAATGCTGCGATAATTCCTAAAACGAAAGCATACGGTAAACCGATGATTAAATAACCAGTAAATGTAAAGGCACCAATAAACATACAAACGAGCGCTTGACCTTGAATATATGCAGATAATGTTTCGTTCGTTTCCTTTATGATACGAAGTCCTTCTTCACGGTAAGACTCTGGTAATACACTAACAGCTTTTCCTGGAAATGCATGTCCATCTTTAAACATATAAAATAAAATGAACGGTACTGTAAAGATAACTAACGCCACGTTCGTGATAATACCAAATAAAGCCGTTGCACTCGACGTAAGTGTGTTTGGTATTTCCTTTAAGTATTCAATTGCATTTTTCTCAATTGTCTCAATGGAAACGTAGTTTTGTGTAGATAGCCATTCAAATAATCTATGATGGGATAGATCTTGTATGTATACTTTTCCCTCTTTTATGTAAGTCGGCATATTTTTTACTAAATCCATTAACTGTTGTGAGATGGTTGGAACAACTACTCCAATAGCAACTCCAGTTAATGTGATGATAAAAAGATACAGTAGTAAAATCGCTAAACCTCTAGGTACTTTTTTATTCTCCAAAAAGACTAACAATGGGTTAAATATGAAGTATAAAAATAACGCGATTAAAATTGGGAAAAATAATGTTGATATGAAGATACCAATCGGTTGAAATAGAAACGATATTTTTGTGCAAATAAATATAATTCCTACAACCATCAGCACTTCTAATGTCCAAAAGTGCACTTTCGATTTCAAAAAAACGTCCTCCTTTAAACTAGCACTTCTCTTCATTGTACCAAATTAAACTTAGATTTCACATAATATTTTCCTTTACAATATTCCAAAATCCCATTAAATACACTACAATGAGATTACAGACAAATTTGCAGGTAAAGGTGATAAATATGACACAATGCATCATTTGCAGAAAAGATACGAAAGAACTTAGTGAACAATATGTCATTCCAGAGATATTATGTGGATATTATTTCATAAATTCAATTTGTGATTCATGTCATGAACATATGACAACAAATATTGATCGTCCTTTAATTAGACATAAATTAAGTCAATATAAGATTGAGCAAATGAAAAAACAAATCGATTCCCCTCTCTATACGAATGAACATGGTGAGGAGCTAGCAGCCGCTGAGACAGATGTAGTCGAAGTAAGTGATGAGATACTTTATTCCAATGCATTAATTATGAAACTATGTAAAAAGCACGATATTTCATTACATAATGAAATTTGGAAAGAAGAGCGCGTAACAAAAGTAGCTAGTTCTATTCAACGTGAATTGCTTTTAGATAACCGTAAATATAAAATGAGTGTATTAAAAATGGCTTATACTTTTGCTGTACAAACAATTGATGGCTACTTTGACGATCCAGATGCGATTGATATTTCTACCATTCTATTAAATGCCGATTTCATGGAATTAAAGGAAAAGAGTATCGTTCGTGACTTAAGCAAAAGCTCTTTATGGAATACATTAAATACAACGAGCGAAAACCATTACTTTATTTTACTTAGTGATAAAGACGGTCTATTCTGCTTCATTCGCCTATTTGATATTTTTGATGTTGTTGTTCATTTATCAGAAAAAAGATACAATCTTCTATCACCAATTGTCGGCGTAAATAATGTAGACAAAAAAGGATTTTTTGTGGAAAGTTTAAAACAGTATATGGATGGGCTATTTAAAGAAACTACACGTTCTATTTAATCCATATAGGAACATACGGTCTCCTTTCTTCATGAAAAGACACTGTGTTATAATGAGTGTGAAAAGAACAATACAATCACATAAAACAATTAAAACCTGTATATAAATAAAAAAAACTAGTGTGCGGCTACACACTAGTCCACGTAACTTAGCAGATTGGATTGTTCATTTATCCTATTTGTTTCGTACAAACACAACAACCCACTTTCTATAGGCATAGGTGGGTTGTTATTTTTTGAGCTTGTCAATTAAGACGACAATAAACGTTAACAATGCAATGAGAAACAGTCCACCTTGCAATAACAACGCAATTTCACTCAATTATTATCACCCCCCTCCTACTCGGAGAAGTGATAATTGAACAACCAACCGTACCATAAGTTACCTCTTAATTTTATCATATTTTTTAATTGTTTACGACGAAAACCCACCCCCCTCCTACTCGGAGAAGTGATAATTGAACAACCAACCGTACCATAAGTTACCTCTTAATTTTATCATATTTTTTAATTGTTTACGACGAAAACC
>NZ_JBFTMA010000494.1:0-3379 GCF_056396725.1 Bacillus sp. 05T31 | reverse complement strand
GCTATACTCATTCTATCCGTCATAACAGAAAAAACGTTCCACAATCTAGGATAAAGGTTCTTGGCCAGAAACTCAACTAAAATTTGTCGAAATAAGAAGTAAAAAGATGAAAGAGCATCTTTTTACTTCTTTATTGCGCTTTTTATACTGGCAGAATATAATAAACAACAGAAAAAGGGAGGAATTACAATGAAAAAAATTGAGGTTTATACACAACCTGATTGTCCGCCTTGTACCATTGTAAAAGAATTTTTAAAACATAATAACGTTGTATATGAAGAATTTGACATAAAAAAAGACGCTGCTGCACGCAATCGTCTTTTATATGACTATGAATCCTATTCAACTCCAACAGTTGTAATTGACGAAGAAGTTGTGGCAGGTTTTCAAATTGAAAAATTACAACAGCTACTCGGTATAGAATAGGAATAGGCGACACCTATTCCTATTCTCATAATTGTTGTAACCTTTTTATTTCAGTCAACAGTTCCTGACTTTCATGATACCCTGCTAATTTCCATTTTCCATTATCCTTTTGCAATGTCACAATTTGATATTGTCCACTCTTTGTCCGCTCATAGACATATAAATTTTTATGTTCTTCATCATAAGACATTTTTGTTTCTGAATTAAAAGAAAATGGAGCTTCTTTTGCTGGAAGTAAATATTCACCACTTTGTTTTTCATTTCTACTGTTTTCATCTGTAAAAACTTGAAGGAAATTATTTGTAAAATATGGTGATAACGTCTCTATCATCTTATTCGTAGGTATTTGCTTCCCGCGGATTGAAAATTGCGTCTCATAACCTTTTTGTATCGTTGTAAACACTTCTTTCMGATCCACYTTCACTTCTTCTTTTCCTAARACAGTTGTGACACTATAKCCAACTAGAAAGGCAACACATATAAATAGAACAAACCATATTCCATATTTCTTCATTTTTTCACCTTCCTTTTAAAAGAGCTTGTCTTTGTAGTATTCATTGTAACAATGATTATGCAAAGAAAGGGATGATTTCGTTCGTAAAATCTTTACAACGATAGACAGCATTTTCATCATCATTTTCACTATTACCAATTTATGATAAAAACAAACAAAAAATACACGAATYTCTTCGTGCATTAAAATAAAACATCTTCTTCATATAAATATTCGTACGATAAATCTATAAATAAAAAGTTTTCATCATCAATCGGGAATGAAAATGTTCGTACCATTTCACCAGTTTCGATATCAGCATATAAATCTGAAAGTCTTGCCTTATTCTCAAAACGCATTTTCATTATATTTTCTAGAAAATACGGGCGCCAGCTCCAGTTCTTCATATAATACTCTGGCATAATGATCCATCCACCATCTTTTTTCATAAYATTACCCGATTGTTGAAAACCATCTTCATTACAAATAAATATCCGAAAACTATATTGTGATATGCTTTGGCTAAATTGTAATAACCAATCATTTATATCTTCATTCTTTTTTTGTTTTGACAGAACATCACCAATTCGATCACGTAACATCTCTGTTAAATTATAAATTTTTTGCAACTTCTTCTTCTCATGCAGAATAAATTGATGACATTCATTACCAAGTCGCTCTTTTAAAACATTCGTTTCAATAAAATCAGGTAAACATTCTTTCAAATAATTACCTTGATAATATCTACCACCGTTTTTCCAAGCATATTGTAGTTGATAAAAAGCATCAATTTCTTCATATAACAATGTCGCACCAATTCTTCTAGCAAGTAAAGATAAGGAATATAAAATATCTTGATAAGATTGTAAAAGTGCAGTTTGCCTTAAATTTGTTAAATCTACTTTTAAAATATCCGGTGCTAACACGCTAATACGCTCTAAATTACTTGTACCCGTTCCGACTTTATTAATCGAAATTTGAATACCATATGTACGATAATACATGAGTAAATGATTAAATTGTTCTATATCTTCTTTACATTCATGTTCTGTTATTTCCAGAACAATGCGTTGTAAGTTCAAACCTTGTTCTTCATACATCAGCAAAAGTTGAAGTAAACTTTCATCTTCATCATTCATTAATACATTCGCATTCCGATGTATAAATAATAATAATTTTTGATCCGTTTCTAAATACCTATTTAACGCTTTTTCTACGATGATGTTATCCGCTTCAAGTTGGAACTCACTCGGAATAGAATCATCATGGAAGAAAGATGCTAAACTTTGTATGCCCTCTTCTGTTTGAATACGTCCTACAACTTCATATCCAATTACTGTATGCTCATCAGCACTAAAAATAGCTTGATAATAAGGAAGGACTTTATCCAAGTTACTCATTACATCTAATGCATCTATCAACGTGCTTCCCTCCCTTTACTTTTCAAAAATTATAACACGATATTTACGGAAAAATAATAAAAAATCCCTTCAGTTTTCCTGAAGGGATTAGAGGGGTAAAATGCTAAGGGGAATTAGCAATTCTACTATGAAGAAAAAAGAGGTCTTAAATATAACGTATATATCCCCTCTTGTAAACACATTTCTTTTAAGTGTCACAATTTCGTCATATTTTACCACAAAGAAATGAATAAATCATTCGTTTTTTCATCCCTTTTAAAATGGATATTGATGCAAATGCTGGCCACCATCCATTGTCATACAAGTTCCATTTATGTATGCAGCTTCATCTGAACATAAATAATAAGCTAGACCCGCAATTTCTTCTGGTGTACCCATTCTACCAAGTGGAACACTTTGCAATGTACGCTTAGCCATTTCTTCTGAAATCCATAATTTATCGGCACCACCTGTACGTTCAATTGGTCCTGGTGCGATAGCGTTAACTCGTATTCCATATTTACGTCCCCACTCAACAGCAAGAGTTTTTGTCATCGCTAATACACCAGCTTTAGCTGCTGCCGAATGGATAACCCCTGGGCCTGCATCCCATGCATATGTTGCCACCATGTTAATAATATTTCCTTTTATACCTTTTTCAATCCAATATTTACCAATAGCCTGACTACAATAAAATGTACCATTTAATACAATATTAATTACCGAATTCCAGCCATTCACAGATAAGTCCTCTGCTGGACAAATAAAGTTTCCAGCTGCATTATTTATTAAAATATCAATTCGTCCAAACTTCTCATCAATATGTTCAATCATTTTTTGAATATCATCAGTATTTCGTACATCCATTTGTACGGATAATACTTGCCCTGGAAACTGTTCAATTTCTAACTTTGCTTCTTCTAGCTTTTCTTTTGTACGCCCTGTAATAACAACACGTGCCCCTTCTTTCGCAAAACGWATCGCCATCCCTTTTCCCATTCCACTTGATCCACCTGTTATAATAACTACCTTCTCTTTCACATACATCCCCTCCAAAAAA
>NZ_JBFTMA010000493.1:0-3381 GCF_056396725.1 Bacillus sp. 05T31 | reverse complement strand
GGAGTAGATCAAATGCCAGTTACACTAGAACTTATTCTTTTCATTCTTATAGCAATTAGTGCTGTTGGCTATTTAATAAAAGAATTTCAAAAAACTAGGAAAAGAAGACTTGGAATTTCAATAGAATTTTTGGTTCTTTTCTGGTCAATATGGAGAATATCGACTATCATAATCTAATTTATAAAATATAATCTCCCCTGAATAAAACTTAATATTCCGTCAATACTACGGATAGGCTGTTAAACAGCCGGAAATCTCTTGTGTGTAACCTTACTAATCGAGACTTCCTTCAAGACTGAGCAGTTAGCTTTTGCTAGCTGTTTTTCATTTGAAATCAAATAGTGTTTTTGTTCAAAATAATGCCCCATTCATTTGGACACATTTACCACTATTTTTACCAAAAAATTCATGATATGGTTAATTAGTCGAGTACGTCATTACTTGACGATTACCCTTAGAATCCCCACAGACAAACGGGGGTTCTTTTATTTAAATAGCTTTTTGGTTAAAAGCCTTTCACACTTAAACTAGACAAGCATATGTTATTGTATGGAGACCTTCCAAGCATAGCAATCTACCTTTCAAGGAGCATACTTATTAGTGTGCTCTTTTCATTTGCTACTAAATAACGATTTTGTTAAATTTTTTCGCCTTTTAACTGGACAAGCATATGTTATTGTATGGAGACTTTCCACTCATAGAAATCTACCTTTCTTGTCAAAGAGCATACTTATATGTGTGCTCTTTTTCGCTTGTTATGAAATAAAGATTTTGTTCATTTTTTTGATACATTTATGAAACATTCATGTGTTATCTTCAGTAAGTCCTTTTAAAAACAGAAAGATTTATTATGTAAAAGACCCTAGTCCCCTCTAGGGCTTTTTACGTTCAAATAAGGATTTTATTAAAAAACTGCACATACATTAATCATGATAGGCTTTTCGATATGAGTCTTGGTCATAGGGCGCCTTAAAAAGCGCTCTTTATTTTTATAGTGACAGGCTCAATAACTCCAAGTAACAAATACAATATAAAAAATTCACTCATGAAAATCTGATTACGATTTTTTGAATTTTTTATATCTCATGAGACATTCACCTATCTTACTAAGAGTGCATATAAAAATGTGCTCTTTTTATTTGTTGTTAAATAAGAATTTTGTTTAATTTCCATTAACCGTTTTATCCACTTTACATATAGTAATATCACATGGAATTTCATAGGTTTCTCTGGACCAGTTACCTTGTATTCCTTGTGAATCTTGTGGAAAGAATCCGTTTATGACTAACGGGTTCTTTTATTTATTTTTCATACAACGATTATGCGTTGGGTTCATCAGTATGGTCCTGAATTGGACAAACGAATCCGTCGTCACCTCAAACAAATGACTCTTGGAGAGTCGATGAAACCTATATAAAAGTAAAAGGTCAATGGATAACTTATTCCTTACAATGGTAAAAGTGCTATAGGAATCTCGCAAATCCAAAAGTTATATGAATCATATTTTGAAGTTTTACCATATGAAATAAATGTCCTTGGATGGAAAGCAACCGAATTAAGACATCTTATAGGTCGTCTAGGTGAATTCTTTTGTGTTCTTTATACGAATGACGAGCTATCCAAAGTGACTAATCAGCATGGATATGATGTCATCAAAGATGGGAGAAGAATAAGTGTTAAAACAACTGCCCAAGGAAAAGGTTTTATCACGATCAATCAAAATACATTCTACCAATTCGATGATTTCTTCGTAGTTCAGTACAAAGATGATGATTTGAAACTATTATTTTACGGGCCAAAGGAAGAAATTCCATCGCTTAGACCATATGGGAATAATTATGAGGTCAATATAAGTTCTTTAAAGAGAATAGAAAAGACACTCCTTTAAGAGTGTCTTTTCCTATATTTTTTTAGCAGAAGCAACTGCATCCGATAATGATTAATARWATAAAKARTACAACRAGTAAAGCAAATCCKCCASCAAAACCGCAGCCTTCGCCGCAACTACCACCATAKCCCATAAYAATAKTTCCTCCTTTAGATAAGAGGGTGARACTAGGGTTCATTCCATGTATTTTAACGGGTTCACTTTACCTTATGTTTTTAYGCCTGAATTGAGCAGGTCCTAAAAAAAAGACGCCATAAGGCGTCCCCCACAATTGGGTAGATAAGGTTTAGTTTTCYAATTTAAAGAAATTATGTATCACACCTTGAGAGTATATCATAATATCTRTTAAAYTTAATATTCTATGCATTATTACATAAAAGAAAAGASACCCTAAKGTGCCTTTCTACTCTGTAACAAATTTAAATACATAGTACATAAAAAATAAACAAGATAGATATGCTAGTCTGCCAGCAATCAATTCTTTCATAAATTTCATAAGTATCACTTTGACAACCAATGCTAAGAATAACGGTATAAACAGTACCATAGCAAGTTTGATCGCTATGGCATTTATAGCTGGGTTAAACGGTTCAAAATTAATTATGATATCCACTTATCTTTCTCTTAATCCTTTTATCTTTATAATATAATTTATATTGTTTTGTCCACTAAAAAATGACACTTTAAGGTACCTTCCTCTCACTTAAACCACCCAAACTTTAAATTTTTACATTTCAATAGAAATTATTAGGAGGTTAATTTTCATTTTTATGTTAAAATATTCAATATTCGTATTGATATTAGGGAGATGAATAGTATGTCTGGTGATTTCAACATGGATTCTAATTATTATGTAAGTGGTGCTGAAATCTTAGAGTTATTAGGTAGTTTAAGTCGTTTATTAATTGTACGTGAATTGGTTGTAAGTGGGACTTTAACAGTTTCTCAGTTGAGTGCTGCGACGCATATTTCGGAACCTATGATTTTACAACACTTACGCAAACTAACTATAGGTAATATTGTAATTAGCGAGCGCAAGGGTACAAGGCTTTATTGTAGAATAGAAGATAAGAAAATTATTGATATTATCGATTTATTAGGATTATTATATTAAGTTTTATTTGATGTCTTTTTTTGAATTTAAGCACTTTATAATTGAAACAATAACAAATAAAAAAGACACCCTAAGGTGCCTTCCTGCGACTTGAACCATCGTATTGTAATATGGTATCGGATGCCAATCCAATTATTATTTTACCACGTTAAATAATTTCGGTTATTGAGAAATAATAAAAGTCCTCTTTTGAGTGCCTGTTTCTAATTTATTACATCCTTAATTGATTGTARATTGATTTGAATACGTGAATTCACCACGATATTTAATTGCAGCTACATAAGTACCACTTGTATAGCTATCTGTGATAGGAGTTTGCCAAATTTCTGTTCCAGGAAGAAATTCTGGTTCTATTGTTTGGAATCGTTCTAGGGTACCA
>NZ_JBFTMA010000492.1:0-3384 GCF_056396725.1 Bacillus sp. 05T31 | reverse complement strand
TGCTAATAGATTGACTTTAGCTGGACTAGGAGAAGATGTCGCAACAAGCCTTGGAGTTAATTACAATAGAATTGTTCTTTTTGGGACTGGCCTTATCTCTGTTGCAGTTGGAGTTGTTGCAGCTGTTATTGGAAACTTACCTTTCTTGGGATTAATTGTTCCAAACATTGTTTCAATGTTTAGAGGTGATGATCTTAGGAGTAATTTACCTTGGGTATGTGTGATCGGAATGGGGACAATAACTGCCTGTGACATCATTTCTCGAACAATTATAAAGCCTTTTGAAGTACCTGTTTCTTTAATACTTGCAACAGTGGGAGCAGTCGTRTTTATTACTATTTTATTGAGAMAAAGAAAACCAAGGAGGCTRCGATGATCACATTAGAATATAGAAATAAAGAAAATGTCGAAATCGATTCTAGCCTTCATAATRAAAGTAGATCAGCTAGYGCTTTTCGTTCTAAGAAGGAAGCAAGACGTTATTGGATTTTACTGATCACATTGATTGCTTTAGGTCTCCTTTCTTCATATGGACTTTTAGTTTATAACAATCCAGTTCCGATAGACTCACCTTCTTTTATCCCAGTTGTTAAGAGAAGGATAGTAGCTATTGTTGCGATGATTATTGCTGCAGTTTGCCATAGCTTGTCGACAGTTGCTTTCCAATCTATTACGAGCAATAAGATTATTACTCCTTCGCTTTTAGGTTTCGAATCACTTTATTCAGCAATTCAAACGAGTACAATATTCTTCTTTGGTGCTAGTGCATTGATCAATTTTAATGGAATTGGATCATTTTTATTCCAAGTTGTTGTTATGGTCTTTATGAGTTTGATACTTTATGGATGGTTACTTTCCGGTAAATACGGGAATTTACAACTTATGCTTTTAGTTGGAATTATTATTGGTACCGGGCTAAATTCTGTGTCAACTTTCATGAGAAAACTACTTGCACCTTCAGAATTTGATATTTTACAAGCAAGATTATTTGGTTCTGTTAATCATGCAGATCCTGCATATTTTCCGATTGTAATTCCCATGGTCATAATTGTAGCAGTATTAATTTTTGCTCATTCTAAGAATTTGAATGTTTTGTCACTAGGAAAGGATGTTGCTACTTCTTTTGGAGTTAAATATCAACCTAGTGTAATTTATACGCTTGTATTAGTTGCTATTTTGATGTCCATTTCAACAGCTCTAATTGGGCCACTTACTTTCTACGGCTTTTTAGTAGCAACTTTGAGTTATCAGGCGGCGTCAACTTATGATCATAGATATATTTTTCCAATGGCTTTTGCAATAGGATTTTTGATAATGACGAGTGCATACTTTTTAATGTATCATGTATTCCATGCTCAAGGTGTAGTTTCAGTTATTATTGAATTATTTGGTGGAATAATATTCTTAACTATAGTTTTAAGGAAGAGGGCTTTATGATAAAAATTGATAATGTTAAAAAGTTCTATACTGATAAGGTGAAAATAGGACCTTTGGATATTGAAATACCAAAAGCGGGCTTTACTTCTTTAATTGGACCAAATGGCGCTGGAAAGTCAACGACACTATTGATGATTGGAAGACTTTTAGATATGGATGAAGGCCAAATTCAAGTAGCAAATATGGATGTTTCTGAATCCAAATCAAAAGACTTAGCAAAAGTTTTGACTATATTGCGACAAGAGAATCATTTTGTAACTAGGCTTACTGTTAGACAATTAGTTGGATTTGGGCGCTTTCCTTATTCAAAGGGAAGATTAACTAAAGAGGATGAAGCTATTATTTCTAAATATATAGATTTTCTAGATTTAACTAATTTAGAGAATAGATATTTAGATGAGCTTTCTGGTGGTCAAAGACAAAGGGCATATGTAGCAATGGTATTGTGCCAAGAGACTGAATATGTACTTTTGGACGAGCCTCTGAACAACCTTGATGTTGCTCGTTCTGTTCAAATGATGGAGCATTTGAGACGTGCAGCTAATGAATTTGGAAGAACAATTTTGACTGTTATGCATGACATAAATTTTGCAGCAAAATATTCGGATAAAATTTGTGCTATGAAGGATGGACAAATTGCTGCTTTTGGAACAGTAGAAGAGGTTATGGACCCAACAATTTTAACAGATATTTTTGAAACGAAAATTGAAATTATCAAAGGTCCTTATGGGCCAATCGCTGTTTATTAGTTACAAAATGTGAAAAATGAGTATGTCAAAAAAATACTGTAGCTTGTGTAAATCATGCCAGCTACTCTAGTTGAAGTTGCTGTCTGTATTTTATAGGCAGCAGCTTTTTTTAATGCGGTTGCCCATGATAACTCTTAATATTTCTGGCTGCTCGTAACAGTCCTRCATGTATTTCATTACTTCCGGTCCTGCGATGCTTCCAACAATAAACTTGTAAATTACTCATGAAATGCAAAGGAACGCTTCGTATTTCAAGTATTTACCAAACGAAAAATTTATCTCTGTATAACTTTTTATAAGAATTCAGCTTGTTTTTTTGTATGTAATATTGCATATAAGAGTGTATTGATAAAAGTGTAAGGGGTCACTATAATGAGGGCATAAAGATAAATCACATTTTCGTAGCAATAAAAAAGGAGGAAATAATATGGAAATCGCAATGGCAGTTTTGAAATTTGTAGGTGGCGTAATCCCGTTAATTCAAGAACTTTTGAAAGCATTTATGTAGGTTTATTAGTTAGCTATCATTTATCAATCATTATCATATCTTACTAAAAAAAGAACGGGGTGATTTTTCTGAATATTAAGAAAAACACTAAAAGAAGAAAGTTCCTTGCGTGTTTATTAGTTAGTYTATGCACTATTAATTATTCATCTATTTCCTTCGCRGAAACACAARYAGGTAATGCAAMTGATGYAACMAAAAATGCTAGTGGCATTGATACTGGYATAGCAAATYTWAARTATRATARTMAAGAKGTTTTAGCWGTAAATGGTGATARAGTAGAGAGYTTTGTTCCGAAAGAAAGTATCAATTCAAATGGTAAATTTGTAGTAGTKGAACGYGAGAAAAAATCACTTACAACTTCACCAGTCGATATTTCGATTATTGATTCTGTGGTGAATCGTACGTATCCAGGAGCGGTACAACTTGCAAATAAAGCTTTTGCAGACAATCAACCGAGTTTATTAGTGGCTAAGAGAAAGCCTTTGAATATTAGTATAGACTTACCTGGCATGAGAAAAGAAAATACAATTACTGTCCAAAATCCGACATATGGTAATGTGGCTGGAGCAGTAGATGATTTAGTATCTACTTGGAATGAAAAGTATTCTAAAACACATACGTTACCCGCAAGAATGCAGTATACAGAATCTATGGTTTATAGTAAATCACAAATCGCAAGTGCCCTTAACG
>NZ_JBFTMA010000491.1:0-3389 GCF_056396725.1 Bacillus sp. 05T31 | reverse complement strand
ATATAAAGTCCTACTCTATTACCACTTTGTTTTACTATTCTCTAACTTTTACAAAACAATATACGGCATTGTATTCTACATATAATCTCATCAAAAAGAGAAGTTGTCGTTTCCAACTTCTCTTCCTCTTTATTTCATCAATATAAATAAGATAAGCCTCTTTATATCCTCTTGGACCTCAGCATGTGCCAACAATTCTGTTGGCTTTTTCTCTTACTAAATACGAGAACGTAAATACGCATCAATAAACGGATTAATTTCCCCATCCATAACTGCTTGTACGTTACCAACTTCTGTATTTGTACGATGGTCTTTCACAAGAGAATACGGGTGGAATACGTAAGAACGGATTTGGCTGCCCCATCCAATTTCTTTTTGCTCTCCGCGAATTTCATCTAATTGTGCTTGTTGTTCTTCTAATTTCTTTTGATATAATTTCGCTTTTAGCATTTTCATCGCATGCTCACGGTTTTTAATTTGAGAACGCTCTGACTGACATGTTACAACCGTGTTTGTCGGTAGATGAGTTATACGAACTGCCGAATCTGTCGTATTAACGTGCTGTCCACCTGCACCACTTGCACGATACGTATCTATTTTCAAATCTTCTGTACGCACTTCAATTTCAACTTCATCATTGAATTCAGGTACAACTTCACAAGATACGAACGATGTATGACGACGACCTGAAGAATCGAACGGTGAAATACGTACAAGACGATGTACACCTTTCTCCGCTTTCAAGTAACCGTAAGCGTTATGACCTTTAATTAATAATGTAACACTCTTAATACCAGCTTCATCGCCCGGTAAGTAGTCAACCGTTTCTACTTTAAACCTACGTTYTTCAGCCCAGCGCGTGTACATACGTAATAACATAGAACCCCAGTCTTGTGACTCTGTTCCACCTGCACCTGGGTGTAATTCTAAAATAGCGTTATTTTTATCATAAGGATCGCTTAATAGTAACTGCAGCTCGTACTCATTCATTTCGTGAATTAAAGTTTTCACTTCAGATTCTAATTCTTCATGTAAATCTTCATCATACTCTTCTTTAAGTAGGTCATGCGTCATTTCTAAGTTTTCGAACGTCTCATCCAACTGACGGAACCTTCCAACCATATCTTTCAGCGCATTCGCTTCATTAATTAYAGCTTGTGCGCCTTGTTGGTCATCCCAAAATCCAGCGCCCATCATCGTTTCTTCTAATTCTGCAATTTGTTTTTCCTTAGTAGGAAGGTCAAAGAGACCCCCTAAAAGCCGCTAATCTCTTAGCCATTTTTTCTAATTCTTGCCTAATTTCTACTAATTCCATTTCCTTCACCTCTATGTAATTGCTGTTACTTTCATATGAAAACAAGGGAAACTCTCTCCGCTTATTACGGAGAGAGTTTAATCCTTTTCATTATACATTTTTGATGTAAAAATTTGCAAAACAGTCTAAATTACAGTTTCTTATTACTGCCCAATGCCACAACAGTTTTTATATTTCTTGCCACTACCACATTTACATAAATCGTTGCGTCCCATTTGGTCACCTTTTACAACCGGTTTTTTCTTCGCGTCTTCGCCATCGCTTGATGGATGAACAGCTTCACCTTGAACAACTTCTTGACGCTCTAAGTTTTGCTCAATTTCAGCTTTCATAATGTAACGAGAGATTTCCTCTTCAATAGAAGCGATCATCGACTCGAACATTGCGAATCCTTCCATTTGGTATTCACGAAGTGGATCGATTTGTCCGTAAGCACGTAAATGAATACCTTCACGAAGATGATCCATTGCATCGATATGATCTGTCCATTTCGTATCTACAACACGGAATACAACAACCTTTTCGAATTCACGCGTCTGCTCTTCAGGTAGAAGCTTCTCTCTTTCGTTATAACGCTCTAACAATTTCGCGATAATTGATTCGCTCATTTCTTCTGGAGCAAGGCGACGTAACTCTTCTTCTTTTACATCTCCTTCTTCAAGAAGGTTTGTATTTAAGTAATCGACAAGACCTTTAATGCTCCAATCTTCTTCGATTTCTTCTTGCGTATGAAGTGCAACAGCACGTTCTATCGTAGATTTCATCATACCTTCAATAATACTGCGTAAGTTCTCTGAATCCATTACTTCTTGACGCTGTTTATAAATTACTTCACGTTGTTGACGAAGTACATCGTCGTATTGCAATAGCTGCTTACGTGCATCATAGTTATTTCCTTCCACACGTTTTTGCGCAGATTCTACAGCACGAGAAACCATTTTACTTTCGATTGGCTGTGAATCATCCATACCAAGGCGATCCATCATCGCTTTCATATTGTCAGAACCGAAGCGGCGCATTAGTTCATCTTCCATTGATAAGTAGAACTGTGTTACACCAGGGTCCCCTTGACGACCAGAACGACCACGTAACTGATTATCAATACGACGACTTTCGTGACGCTCTGTACCGATAACTGCTAGGCCAACGTTTCTAATATCGTCGCCTAACTTAATATCCGTACCACGACCAGCCATATTCGTCGCAATTGTTACAGCGCCTTTCATACCAGCTTCTGCAATGATATCTGCTTCACGCGCATGGTTTTTTGCATTTAAGATATTATGACGTACACCTTTACGTGTTAACATTTTTGAAATAAGCTCTGACGTTTCAATTGCAACTGTACCAACAAGAATAGGTTGCCCTTGCTTATGACGATTTACAATATCCTCAACAACTGCATTGAATTTACCTTCCATTGATTTGAAGATTAAATCAGCACGATCATCACGAATAATATCTTTATTCGTTGGAATTACGATAACATTCATATTGTAAATACTACGGAATTCTTCTTCTTCCGTTTTCGCTGTACCAGTCATACCAGATAATTTTTCGTACATACGGAAGTAGTTTTGGAACGTAATTGTTGCAAGCGTCATACTTTCATTTTGAATTTCTACGCCTTCTTTTGCTTCAATAGCTTGATGTAAACCTTCGCTATAACGACGACCTTTCATAAGACGACCAGTGAATTGGTCTACGATTACGATTTCGCCTTCTTGTACAACATAATCTGTATCAAGGTGCATAACAACGTGTGCACGAAGCGCCTGATTAATATGGTGAAGAAGTGCTACATGTTTTAAATCGAATARGTTATCGATATGGAAAGCTTTCTCAGCTTTCGTAATACCATCTTCTGTTAACATTACATTTTTCGTTTTCACATCAAATGAATATTCTTTTTCATTTTCTAATGTACGAACGAATGCATTTGCAAACATGTATAGCTCTGCTGATTTTTGAGCTTGTCCCGAAATAATAAGCGGCGTACGTGCTTCATCGACTAAAATAGAATCGACTTCATCGATGATAGCAAAATTAAGTGGACGCTGAACGCACTGCTCTC
>NZ_JBFTMA010000490.1:0-8977 GCF_056396725.1 Bacillus sp. 05T31 | reverse complement strand
AGTCAATATCCTCTCGACGCTGATGAAGCAAGGTGGCGGCGAAGTAGGTATTTGTGGTTTTGACGTTCAGCGTCAATCGGATCATGTTCGTCAAAGTATTAGTCTGACAGGGCAGTTTGCAGCTTTAGACGGTATGCTCACGGGGAGAGAAAACTTGATAATGATTGCCAATTTGCGTGGAGTTTCTAGTCCTGCTCAAGTCGCTGATAATTTGCTTGCAAGATTCAGCCTGACTGATGCAGCCAACCAGAGGGCAGACCAGTACTCAGGTGGGATGAAGCGCCGGCTTGATATCGCCATGAGCTTGATTGGGACGCCAGCAGTCATTTTTCTCGATGAACCGACGACAGGGCTTGACCCCGAAGCGCGGATTGAAGTGTGGGATACGGTCAAGGAACTTGCCGGCGGCGGCACAACCATCTTGCTCACGACYCAGTACYTSGAGGAAGCCGAACAACTGGCGGACCGTATCGCTATCTTGCATGGYGGAAAAATTATTACGACTGGTACTCTTACAGAACTTAAAGAGATGTTCCCGCCAACAAAAGTGGAGTATATCGAAAAGCAGCCGACATTGGAAGAAATTTTCCTTGCGATCATTGGCAAAAAGGAGGAGATGTAAATGAAGAGCAAAACAGGGGTATTATTAGGGCGCTTAATGCGCAACATCATGCGCAGTCCAGATACAATTATTACGGTAGCGATTACGCCGATTATGATGATGCTGTTGTTTGTCTACGTATTTGGCGGCGCCATAAAGACAGGAACGGATAACTACGTCAATTATTTATTGCCGGGAATCTTACTGATGGCTATCGCATCCGGTGTCGCTTACACTTCCGTACGGTTGTTTACGGATGTAAAGAGCGGGCTGATGGCACGTTTCATTACTATGCCTATCAAGCGTTCGTCGGTATTATGGGCTCACGTATTAACATCACTTGTTGCTAATGTGCTTACTATCGTGGTGGTTATTCTTGTTGCGCTCTTAATGGGCTTCCGTTCCAGTGCTAATATTCTGGATTGGCTCGCGGTAGCTGGAATACTCGGGATGTTTACGCTGGCGCTGACATGGTTGGCTATCATTCCTGGGTTGACAGCGAAGTCTATGGAAGGGGCGACAGCCTACTCGTACCCACTAATTTTTCTGCCCTTTATTAGTTCGGCCTTTGTTCCTACCGAAACTATGCCAAAAATTGTTCGTGCGTTCGCTGAAAACCAGCCTGTGACTTCAATCGTGAATGCGATTCGTGCCCTCTTATATGAAGGGGCTGTTGGCAACGATATTTGGATTGCACTTGCTTGGTGTGTGGGCATTATGGTTATCGCTTACTTCTTCGCCGGTTATTACACAATTCAAAAGTATACTCTCTTTTTCTAAATATGCAATTATGCATATTTAGAAAAAACTACACTTAATAAATATTACATATAGTAAATGGAAACTTATGGTGTAATTCTTTTAACAGGCTTAACATGATAACCATTATATAAGGTGCGTAGGCTCTTTTGAAAAAGTTCTTCTTTTCTGAAAAATGAATATTAATTCGTTATATGTAATGAAAATTCATGATAATAATTTTATGTTTTCTAAATTTATTCCTTTACATCAATGTGTATTATTTATTACAACAGCTTCATGTCAAAGATAAGATGTGAAAGCAAAGGGAAATATAAGTATCTTTATAACGAGTTCCTAATATAATCAATGTGTTAACGAAAGGAACTCTGTATTATGTTTACTTTTCTATTAACTAATACAGCTTCAAAAAATAGACACAATTGCTACATACCAATTGTAATTTATTATCTATTCATAATTCTGTTTATTCTGTCTTTCTAAAAATAAAAAAATATTAGACTCGCAAATATAAACGTTATAATGAGGGCGTCGAGAGGTAACCGATTACCTACGAAGAAAATATCAAACATTTTAAARTTGGACARACTGAAACGATTAATTRCAGAAAGGTGTGTGACCAGAAGGRGRATTTCTTCAAAATAGTTTAGTAGCAGYGGACATCGTATTAGCTGGTGTAAACAATATCATCAATGCTGACGAAGTATAGGGTTGGAGGATAAATGCCTCGCACATTAAGAGAGACAGCTTTAGGTGGAATCGTTTACAATATGGTGCATCWAGTAAGCGGTTCATTTTTTAAGAATGSTCTATATTCTTAAGCCTAAAAAGAGACGTAARAATAGGATACAAGGGGGATTTATTATATGAATGGGAATACTGCAAAAAAAATAGAATTTCAAGCTGAAAATACTGCAGTGAAAAATGAGAAATATCTAGATCCTAAAAAGTGGCATAAACAAGATACTACCTGGGCATTGAGCCTTTTTGGAACAGCAATTGGAGCAGGAGTACTCTTTTTACCTATTAATGCAGGTTCAGGAGGTTTATTATCATTACTGTTAATTACGATACTTGCATTTCCTGTTATGTATTACTCACATAGGGCACTTGCTAAAATGATATACGCTTCTAATTCTGCTGATGAGGGGATTACAGGCACAATAAGAGAGTATTTCGGAAATAAGGCAAGTATAATTTTTAACATAGTATATTTCGKTTCAATTTATACGATCGTGCTGATGTATTCGGTTGCACTTACAAATACTGCAAGTAGTTTTATCGTGCATCAATTGCATATGAAGGAGCCTTCAAGGGCCATTTTATCGCTTATATTAGTACTCGGTCTTATCGCTATACTAAACTTTGGTCAAGATATCATTGTAAAGGTAATGAGCATGCTAGTATATCCTTTCATAGCTTCTTTACTTTTTATTTCAATATCTTTAATTCCACAATGGAATACGTCAATGCTTAGTTTTTCAAGCGTTTCTACTGCTTCAACAGGAACAGGGTATTTTGGAGTGATATTGATGATACTGCCAATCATAGTATTCTCATTTAATCATTCTCCTCTTATTTCGTCATTTGTTATGAAACAGAGAGCTACCTATGGAATAGAAGCTACTGATGCCAAATGTGCTCAAATACAAAAAGTTTGTTATATTATGACATTCGTCGTTGTTATGTTCTTTGTTTGGAGCAGTGCACTGAGTTTAACTCCAAAAGATCTTATGATGGCTAAAGAACAAAACTTATCAATCCTATCGTATCTTGCTAATGAGCTTAATTCACCTGTAATCACTATTGTAGCTCCTATCATTGCKTTTGTGGCTATWACAAARTCTTTCCTTGGCCATTATATAGGAGCRTATGARGTAATGCGTGAYATGATTATCAAGTCCGGTAAAACACGTGGRAAAGWTATAGGAGAAAAAACARTTAAGACAATGATYCTTACTTTTGTYGTATTAACATGYTGGTATGTTGCTTATRCAAATCCAAGTATTCTTGGAATYATTGATGCCCTTAGCGGTCCGTTAGTTGCTGCTATCTTATGTCTATTACCAATGTATGCGATTCGTAAAGTACCAGTACTAGCTAAATACAGAGGGAAAATGAGCAATGTGTTTGTCATTGTTGTAGGTATACTTACTGTCCTAGCAAGTATTAAGTCATTATTCTAATTCGCTATTGTTAGTTCAAGTGTTAAAATAGAGGGATATGAAAAAAGAATGAAAGAGATTATGGATAAGATAAGTCCATATTCGAATTTTAAACAAGCTGTTTTATGAGGGTTAAACTCTAATATAAAAAGACATGAACAAAGATTAGTTCATGTCTTTTTTTGTGTTGGCGTTATTCTTAGAAGAGCGTTTAAAGTAGCGGTAGCGAATAAAATGTTTTTACTAGGTATTTAAATAGAGGTAACTGGCATCTAGTCAAACTCAATATTATTTTGGGTTTAACTGGCCACTGCTTATGGGCAGTATAAACATAATCTCTCTTTTAAACCTTCTAACACTTCTTCAGGAACTTCCCTGATTTTGATATCTTTACCTAGGAAAAGTAGCCAATTTGTTATTTCTATCAATTCATCGAGATTGTTAACATTGATAAAAGTTTTTAGAATGGCTGTGGATTGGTAAGGATTTGTATAGGAAATAGAAATTTTTATAGGATGGTATTTTTTGAACTGGGTAATCGCTTTTGGACCAAGTTCAAGTACAAGGTTGATTGCTTCGTCCTTCTTACTTAGTTTTTCTGAAATTTTTTTCTTACTTAATCTCTTTTTCATCGTATAGGGTTCGACATTAATGAGATGATCGACAAGAAACATCTTCTTTTTTTCTTCTTTTATGTCAAAGCCTTCAATTATCCAATGGCTTTTTTCTTGATAAAGGTGYAGTAGATAAATTGGATAAGACTTGGTTTCCTCCTCTTCTTTTACGGTAATCAATAAATGGCTATCTAAAAGAAGGATTTGGATGAGTTTTTCTAACATAGGATGGGGGAGGTCAGAAAGCTCAAGTAGGTCAGGATTATGAGGGTTAGTCCCTTCAAAAAGCAAGATTTGATTTAAAAGAACAAGGTCATCCTGCTGGATTTCTGAGATGAGTCCTAGTAGTTTTTCGGCTAAAGACTGACGACTCTTTAGATAGGGAAGCGCATGATCGTATTAATCCGTTCAACTTTTTTCATGTTGGTCTCCTAAACAGTATCATTTTTTGACATGATTTAAAGATATTATAAACTCATCAAGTGAAAAGATAAATCGTTTGATTAATTTAAAAGTGAGGAAGGTTTTAAATATGAAAAATTATACAATAGAAGAAAAAGATAGCTTTATCGTGTTAGGTATTGGAACTGAACTTAAGAGCCACTATACAGACTTTGCGGGCATAAACAAGGAAAAGGCAGACTTTTGGCTAGCCGTCGAACAAGATGGAAGGTTGGACACTTTAAAAGCTTTAGCTACAAATGATTACATTTTTTCTGTGAGTGAAGCGGTGAATAACAAGATGATGTATTACGCTGGTGTCATGACAGAGGCAAYGATACAAGAAGAATCTAGAGTTATCCAGTTTCCGAGGGGAGAATACCTAGTAGTTAAAGGGGAAGGCAATACAGCTGAGGAGCTAAGTAATAAGCTTACTGGTATTGCATTTGGTCAAGCATTAGCAGAAGTAAAAGATTTTGCCTATGTTGGTGGGCCAAATACAACAGTTGAGATGGGGCAGCGAAACGGCTTAGTATTTGGTGAAATATGGATTCCAGTTGTTAGGAAGTAAAGTGTTAAAAGGAGAGATGGAATTGTCCAATATAGTTGATTTTAAAAACGTAACTACAGCTGGCATGGAGTCTTCACCTGTAGCAGAAGCACTTGCTGGTTTACGTGCCCATGAAGCACGTTACTTTATGAATAAATACAAGCATGAATTTACGGTTGTACCAGCTAGTGAAAGCGAGAAGACTCTTGATTATGTGAACCGCATTTTGAAAGAAGAACGTGATATTGGGTTTGCGGCAAAACCTTTAGAAACATCGTGTTTTCAAGTGGAAAATATTAATTTTTCCTATGTCTTCTATGAGGATGGTCTTGCAGTCAACGTCATGTATACGTTGGATAACCCAAAGAAGCGGGCTGTTGGATTTAAGCTTTCTGAGGGAATGGAGATACCAACGGAGTTAGTAGAGAAGTTTAAGTTTGCTAGACAGAAGTCTAAACTCGCTGGAACAATTCGAGGTTCGTTTTTTGTAATTAAAGGAGAATATATTACAAGTTGAAGAATCAGTCATTTGTTGTATTGAGTTATTCTTTTAAAAGGCGCGATTAAGGCTAACAATCTTGAATTGTTAGCCTTTTTTTACATAAGTATAATATTCATAGTCTGCTACACACTACGTTCAGATAAAATAAAACGAAAGGAAATTACTGTAGAGTGGTGGTGGCGTAAGCAAAAAAAGGCTATTTGAGTTATTCTTAGTAACTTTTGCTTTACTATTCCTTCATGTAAGCACATTTACTAATGAAAAATTGAATGATAAATTTGGTAACTTTACCTTCTTTGTTGTATTTCTCATGTTTTATATCAACGTTGCATTTATAGAACGGTATTTTGATGATATACAAAAGTGGATTCGAAATATCATATTTCTTCTTGCCCTGTTAGTAGTAACTTTAATATCACTATGGATAGGTTACTTTTAAAGCCTTGTGATTAAGGAAATTTTGTTATGTAAAATTGAAAATGGAGGTAAGTTCTTTGCCGTCATCGACTTTAAGAGAAGGTCCATAAAATCTTCTGGGCTTAAGTATGCACTCATATCTCTAGCTGTTAGTGGTTTACCATATGGATTATAATCATCATATGCACCTATACGAATAGCAAGACTTTGTAACCCTTCTTCATAAGCAAAGTAAGAAGCAACAGCCTCTGCGAAACACTTACTTACCCCGTACATATTTTTGGGTCTCGTGGGTGAATAAGCATGTGGTTGATAATCCAAAGGATAGCCTTCAATTGTTTGAGCACTGGAAGCAACTATCACTTTGGATACATTATTATCACTAGCAGCTCTAAAAATATTATAGGTTCCCTTTATATGATTTTCTAATAAGGAGCCATAAAAATCAGCATTTGGCGAAGGATTACCTGCCAAGTGTATAACTATATCTATACCTTTCGTAAATTCTTGACAAGCAGCTAAATCAGAAACATCTAAATATATGATTTCATGATTTGTATCTTTAAAAATTTCTAAAGCAGATAAGTTAATATCTGCTAGCCGTAACTGGTAATTCCCTTGCTTATCTAGGAACCTTGTAACATCTTGGCCAATCTTACCTGCAGCACCTGTAACTAAAATTTTTTGCATTTCACTTCATCCTTCCATAAAAAATACATCCCTTGTCAAGGGGCATATAATAGAGCATGCACTTATTGTATGTTGGTAATGGCATTAAATAAAACGAAGAAATATAATGGAGACATGAATAAAATTCATGAGGAGGACCATAGTGACTTTAACAAAATATGAAATATTTAACAAAGTGGCAGAACTCAATAGTTTTACAAAAGCTGCAGAAGTGTTAGGTTTCACCCAATCTGCTGTAAGTCATGCAATTAGCAGTTTGGAAAAAGAGTTTTCCTTTCCTTTATTTATTCGTAATCACTCTACTTTAACATTGACCAAAAATGCAGAGGAGCTTTTAATTACCGTTCGGAAAATTTTATACTATAACAACATGCTGAAGCAGGAAGTAGCCGCTATCAATGGGTTCCAAAAAGGAACAGTAAGAGTGGGGGTTTTTTCGAGTGTTTCTAAAAACTGGATTCCTGGTATTCTTAAAAAAATGGAGGAAAAGTTTCCAAATATTGAAATCGAATTACTGGAAGGAAACTATGCTGAGGTTGAGAATTGGTTACAAAACGGGAGATTAGATTGTGGATTTATTAATAATGATACTTACTTTAAATCACTTGAAAAATCCTTTGAAATCGTACAATTGAAGAGGGATCGACTTTTATGTGTTGTATCTAACCAATCCCCATTATGTAAGGAAAACCAAGTATCAATGCAACAAATAGAAAATGTACCTTTTATTATGCCAACATATCAGTGTTATGATGATATTCAAAAAATATTTAGGGAGAATAAAGTTAGCCCCAATATTCGATTCGAAAATATGAATGAATACTCAGTGATCTCCATGGTGGAGAATAATCTAGGAATTAGTATATTGCCAGAAATGATTATACCAACATCAAAAAATTCTTTTGCAGCCATTCCACTTGAAAGTGATAGCTATCGAACTATTGGATTAGCTATAAGAAAACCAACCTCACTCGCGACTAAGAAATTTTCTGAGATTACTAAAAGGTGGGTATCATTTGAATCAATTTAATTTTGCCAAAATCTGAGTTATTTAAACTGATAKGGTTCTTCTTGAACGGAGCAGATTAGTTCAATAAGCAATGAGAAAAAGTTATATATTATGTGTTGATGTAGAACTATAATATACAAAAATCAGGAAGTAATTATATGGTAATATATAAAAATTATACGACAGAACACCCTAATAACTTTGACTAATTACTAAACCTATATGAATCTTTATGATGGAATTCACTTAAATTAACAAGTAATGATTTGGAACGAATGTGCAATCAAAGTTGATACGCCATTTACGCATTTGATGAAAAATAATTAGTGGGTATGGGACGTGTTATTTCAGATGGTGTAATTACTGGAGTAGTTTTGGAAACGCGTGTTCTACCAATCTATCTGTCCGAAGGAATCGCCGCCATGTACAAATCGCGCTGGGCAATTGAATCATTTTTCCGCTGGATTTAGCTGAATTTGAACGTTCCCGTATTGTTTGGCACAACATCCAATGCGTTGTTCAATCAGTTATTCACAGCTATAATTGCCTATGCTTTGCTGAAATTTCTTCGTGCACAAGGCCAAAAGACAAAATAAACGCTTGTCATTTGCAGGTTTCACACGCCTGTTTCTTTGTGAAGCCTTGTCAATTGAGTGGCAAATTAGTTTGAAAGAAACACTTGAATTCTACAGGTCGATAAATCAAGAAACTGTATTACTTTGGTTAATCAACATACGTGTTAATTTATAGTATAATGATTACTTGAAATAATGCGGTGGAAAACAGGGAAAAGAGGGAACCGATGCCTACTATACTAGTTGCTGACGACGATGCGAACATTCGCGAACTCGTCTGTTTATTTCTACGCAACGACGGATTCGCAACAGCTGAAGCAGCGGACGGCAAGGAAGCACTGGCCGTCTACATCTCAACGAATGTCGATCTTGTCGTACTTGACATTATGATGCCGATTATGGATGGTTGGACGTTAAGCAAGGAGCTCCGAAGAGCCAATCCTGATTTACCTTTACTTATGCTGACTGCGAGAGGAGAAACATGGGAGAAAGTGAAAGGTTTCGAACTTGGGACGGACGATTATTTAACCAAACCATTCGATCCGTTAGAGTTGACGGTTCGTGTTAGGGCACTACTCAAACGATACAAGATTGGCTCCACGCAGAAGATCCATTTAGGGAACGTCATCCTTGATCGACAGACCTATAAGGTGA
>NZ_JBFTMA010000489.1:0-3410 GCF_056396725.1 Bacillus sp. 05T31 | reverse complement strand
GTGTTGTGGTTGAGTTGTAGAAGCAAGTTGCGTCTTGTTTCAATTTTGAAAGGGCTTCTTTGAGCCGATTAGTGTATATATAGCTTATTTTGCTATGCACATTATTAATCGACTTGAAGAAGCCCTTTTTGTGTTGTTTTCAAGTCTGTTTGATTGGTAAAACCCATTATCACAGTGGGCAAAATTATTATTTAGGGGGATTTATAATGAATACGAATTTTGAAGTATCTATATTTTGTTCTGCACATCCGGATGATTTTATTCCGAGTTTACGAGCACTGCGATTGAGAGTTACAAAAGGAGGAGCTTTTTGGGAACGGGATTGTTATCAGTTTTCAATTAAACCATCAAACTTGTCACAGCAAGTAGCAAAACAAGCAGGGGAAATCTATTTGTATCATGTTCATTTTAATGGATGTGTACGAGATTTCCTTTTTTTGTTGGAAAGATGTTTTAGAGGGACAAGTTTTCGCTTTACTGCAATCCGTGGTTTTTTAGATGTAGAAGGGTATTCACTTAAGAAGTGGAAGCCGATTTTACGAAGCCATCATGTAAAGTYTTCAGATGWAGATTGTATTTTYAAGAAAGATGATCTTACAATKCTTGTTCATCATCATGGAGGATTAGAAGTGGCAAAGCGTGCGGAGAAGGGAGAACAATTAAGAAAAGTAAACTTCCCACAGGTAGATAGTTGGTTGCAAGCACTTAATCCGACAAAAGAGGACTTATTCTCTTTAACGGGTGTTAGTGTATCGTAATGAGTGATTTACAGAACCATATGAAAGTGTACAGACAGAGGGAATGACAGAAATCCGTAGTGAAAAATGACTATGAATTTCTGTCCTTTTATTTTATTGGGGAGAGTTTAAGATTTGAGATGTGTGAAATCGACTTTGTTAGATCAAGAACATAGAAGCGATTATTTAGTTTGCGATACATATTCTTTTGTATAAACGTTAGAAGTACAAGGGTAATATCTAAATAGAAGTATAAAGAGTTTAATGGAAGTGATAGTTCCATATATAATAAACGGTATACAAGGAGTTGGGAGACATGAATTATAACATTCAAAGAGGTCAATTTCGTTTAACAAGTGCGTATCCAAGAGGTAGCTGGTGGGARTTTTATCGTGTTCCTTGTCCAATTTGTCATGATACAGGCAATTGTATGCTGCATGTTTCGCAAGAGAAAGTAGCATGTACCCGTGTAGAAAGCAAATGGGTCTATGGGAAAAATACGAGCAATCCAAGCTACATTCATTACATAAATGGAAAAGATAAGTATCAATTGCCTGAAGTGGATGAAGTTCAGGTTCATGATAAGAAAAGCAATGAGAAATTAGATGTGTTTAATCGTAAGTTAATTGATTTTATACCATTGCAAGATAATCATCATGCACATTTATTAAGAGATAGAAAAATGAACGAGGAACAAATACAAGTACGTCAATATCGTTCCTACTTAAAACAACAAATTGTGTTAGAAGAGGATAATACGTATACAACCGTTTGGGAGCAGTTATTCAAACAGATTGGGAAGAAAGATTGTTGGCAGGGCGTGCCAGGCTTTTATGAAATGAAAAAAGGTACACTTTCGCTTCGTTTAATGGCAGGCTCCCCTGGTATATTGATTCCTTTTCGAAACCAGTATAATCAAATTGTTGGATGGCAGGTTCGTGTGGATGAAGTGAAAAACTCAGTTCATGTGAAATCTGCACCTACTGGAGTTCAAGCGGAATTAATTGAACAACCTAATGTTGTAAAGGTAACTAAGAATGGTGATTGTATCTTTGAAGGCGAACTAGAAGTGAGCAAAAAAGTAGAAATTTCATTTCAAGAGGGAAGAATTGTTGTAAAGATTCATAAAGGTCAAAAGTACTTGTGGCTCTCATCAGCAAATAAAAATCATGGAACTGGTGCAGGTGGTAGTGAACATCCACTTCCTGTACATGTAGCGGTACCAAGCTCWCAYTTGAAACATTGGAAWTCKGGTAYRYTACATCAAACAAAATCAGTRATGATTACAGARGGWCCKATGAARGCKGATTTGRTTGCTGATTTAATTCCTCAAAGGYTRAAYAAAGARGARATATCTAAMGTAGGGACAACAGTWCTTGCRATTCCAGGTGTAAATGCATGGCGAATTGCTATGCCTGTATTAAAAGACATGAGTGTAGAGAATGTGTATTTAGCATTTGACGCAGATTTAGTAGAGAACGAGAAAGTAAGAGCGGCCTTAATTGCTTTTGCGACAGAATTAAAGAAAGAGGGCTATAATGTGACGATTGCTGCATGGAATCCAGCACAAGGAAAAGGTTTGGATGATGCTATGCAAGCATTTTTYAAGCCAGTTTTCCGCACAATATAATAAATCGTAAAATTTCAGCTAGGGGATTTTATATAAAAGAAAGGTGTGTATTAAGTACATGAATCTTATGCAACAATTAATGGACGTAGACAAAAAAGCTAGGGAACAAGAAAGAATAGAACTAATTCATAGATTTTATAATGAAGGGGTTTCTATTACGACGATTGCAAATGCGACAAATATGTGCGAAGAGGATATTTCATATATATTAAACAGCTAGTAGCCATATTTGGTGAGGTAAATAGAAGGGAAAAAAGATAGAATTGTAATTCTATCTTTTTTTATGCATCTAAGTAAAAATTTTTAAAAGTAGAAGGGTAGAGGGAAAATATGAGTGTATATGTAAAAAAGAATCTAGTAAATTTACGAATTGACTTTGCTTTTAAGCGTCTATTTGGAGTAGAAGGAAACGAAGACATATTAATTGGTTTTCTAAATGCAGTATTACAATCATCTATCGATGAAGAAATCACTTCTTTACATTTCGATGATCCGCATCTCCCAAGAGAGCGAAAAGACGATAAATTGTCTATTTTAGATTTGCGAGCTACGCTAAATAATGGTATAAAAATTAATATAGAGATTCAAGTTCGAGACAAAAAAGATATGATAGAGCGCTCTTTGTTCTACTGGTCAGGTATGTATTATTCTCAAATGACTCAAGGAATGAAGTACACGGAATTAAGACCAACAMTTTGTATTAATATAGTAGATTTCATTCTGTTTCCAGAAGAAAAAGACTTTCATAATGTTAATACGGTGATGAACAGAAAATCCAAGCGTATCATTACCGAAAATATGCAGTTGCACTTTCTTGAAATTCCGAAAGTAATTCAAGAGTGGAAAGAAAAACGAGTGGATCCATGGGAGGATATACTAGCACGTTGGTTATTATTATTTCCTGCATATGAAAATGAGAAATTAACAACAATCCTGGAGGGAATCGCAATGGAAAAAGATCCAGTTTTGAAAAAGGCAATAGAGGATTGGGAGCGTCTAAGTAGCGATAAGGATTTTTTACGCTTATATGAGGCGAGAGAAAA
>NZ_JBFTMA010000488.1:0-3421 GCF_056396725.1 Bacillus sp. 05T31 | reverse complement strand
GTTTCTGTGAGATACCGAGAATCGTGAGTATCCCGAATTGCTGCTTCCGTACATTTAAAAATGTTCCAATTGAATATAAGAGAAAGAAGAACGAGAACATAACAATCACAAGCTGTGCTGTACTCGCTAAGTTCATTAGAGGATCTCGATCTTGAAAGCTTTGTACATTTTGTAAGCGTGGATGATACGCGTATACAGTAAATGAAAAGAAAACCATAATAGAAAAAGCACTACTTACAAAATAAGCAAAATATGCTTTAGAATTACGCGAGACATTTTTAAATGCAAATTGCCAAAACGTCATCCACGCCTTCCTCCTAATAATGCTAAAACATCTAATATTTCTTGATAAAATTTCTCGCGATATAGTCCGCGGTGTAATTCATTGTAAAGCCCACCATCTTTAATGAAAATAACGCGGTTACAATAACTTGCTGCAAACGGATCGTGCGTAACCATTAAAATCGTTGCATCCTCTTCTTTATTTAATTTCGTAAATAGCTCCATTACATCAATTGCTGCTTTCGAATCTAAGTTTCCTGTCGGTTCATCCGCAAGTAGAAGTGACGGATTATGAATAACAGCACGTGCTACCGCGGTACGTTGTGCTTGTCCTCCAGACACTTCAAAAATACGCTTGTCCAAAATATGATCAATTCCAAGTTTTGTTGAGATGTTATCGAGTTTTTCGTCCATTTCTTTCAAAGGGACATTATCTAACGTTAAAGGTAGTACGATATTTTCACCGATTGTCAGTGTATCTAGTAGGTTAAAGTTTTGGAAAACAAATCCTAACTCTTGGCGACGGAAAATAGCAAGCTTCTCTCTGCGGAACGTGTGCGGTTGTTTTCCGTTAATAATGACTTCACCAGAAGTAGGTGAATCAATTGTAGAGATAACGTTTAAAAATGTAGATTTTCCGCTTCCAGAAGGTCCCATAATCGCAACGAATTCACCTTTATCTACGTGTAAATTTATATTTTTTAAAGCAGTATGAGGGACTTTTCCTTCATACACTTTTGAGACGTTTTTTATGTGTAATACTTCTTCCATAATAATCACCTTTCTATTCATTAAAACTTAATATGTTGTGATAATTTTTGCATATAAAAGGAACGAATTAAAAGGAAAAAGAGAACTTCAACCGTTCCAAAGATTACAAGTACAACTGTAATCTCAGCGAATAATGAGAGATTTAATATTTCTTGCAACATCTTTGTCGCAAACATCGTATGGATGGATGCCATAATGTAAGGAACAAAGAATAGGATAGCAAGTTGGATTGTAGCGGACTGCTTCATTTCGGTTTCTGTTAAACCGATTTTTGTAATCGTTATATACTTTTCTTGCTCATTTGTTAAATCTGTATACATACGGAAGTAAAGAACACTGCCAGCTCCGATAAAGAAAATAACACCTAGGAAAGTACCAATTAAGAAAAACGAAGCAACATTTAATTTTGTTTTGTATAGAGAGTCGCTTGCTTCACTTGCATGAAACGGTGGATGTTCTGCCTGAATAGCTGCATTGTCATTATCAATTTTTGTTATAAATGCTGAACCGATATTATGTGCCTTTTCCCAATCTGGAACTTTGAAGCTATATACACTCATCTGTTTTGAAGCGGTTGATAAGGCTTCTACATTTTCATCAGATAGTACGAGTAATTGGTATATTAAGCTGTTTGGGAAGGGGTTATAACTTTTATATTCTTTCACTTGTAGTTGTAAATTGTTTTGAGTAAGTGGAAGAATATTTTTCTTTTCTTTAGTATGAATTGTTCCAATAACTTGATCGTCTAAGTCTTTCATAAGAATATAAGATTCATTCTTATTCACCGTGAGAGTTTCCCAGCTTAATGCTTTAGCAAGTACATTATAGTCACTTTGTTTAATGGCATAATAGAGCTGTGTGTTATCCTCAGCTGAAGATACTTCATATATGTCTGTTTTAAATTTTGTATAAGTAAAGTGCTCTTCATTAAATTTTTGTTCTAACCAATTTAAATGTTCATCGGCAAGCGTATTTTCAGTATGTGATAAATAAGTAAACGGGAAAGGATTTTGCCTTATTTCATCAAACTTTGTGAATTTCCCAAACCCATATAAGAATGTAATCATTGTGAAAGCGAGTGTCGATAACATCGTCACGATAAAGAGCATGTTAATATTTGTCCGAATCCGAGTTGCTAAATCAGAAACCCAAAGCATATTAATACGTTTCATATAAAATTTTCTTCTCGTCTTTAATATGCGAATGAGYAAGAAGCTAATKTGTGAGAAGAAAAAATATGTCCCAGCTGCAGCAAGTGATGGGATGACAAATATACAGGAGGCAGCGTACAAAAGCCCAGCGATATCTCCTAGTGACATAAAATATAGTGGGTTTGCTGCTAAAACATATCCAGATATTAAACATRTCGCACCAAAGAGAGAGATGAGTACAGATGCTTTTCTTTCTTTTTGTTTTGTTCCTTCTTTTAAAAGACGTACAGCTTTTCTCGTACGGATTAGCATCGGTGTAAAAGATGATACGAGAATGAAGAGTCCAAGAAAGATAATTATAGTTAAAACGATAGCAGCTGTAGGCCACCAATATAAATATAAACCAGGCACATGCGTAATTTTGGCGGTAACTAATAAAAAGAACTGTGAAAAGACAAGGCCAAATTGAATGCCGAAAAATATGGATAGGCCACCAATTAGCATGTTTTCTAGAAATACGAGCCTCTTTAATTGCTTTGGAGATATGCCAAGTACTGTTAAAATCCCGAACTGTTTTTTTCGTACTTTTAAGAAAGTACCGATTGAATATAGTAAAAAGAAAAATGAAAAGAATACAATGACAACTTCTGAGATTGTCATTAATATGTTCAGAGCAGCATTCACGCCTGTCATATGCAATTTAGGATGAAATAAATAAACTGCAAACGAGAAGAAAATTGCAATGGAAAACGCACTGCTTATAAAATAGGCGAAATAAGCTCTAGCGTTCCGCGTCACGTTTTTAAATGCAAACTGCCAAAATGTCATTCACTTAAACCTCCTAATAGAGCGAAGATGAAAAGAGTATGAGAGATACTCTTTTCATAAAGTTTGTTTTAAATATTTTGCCCATTCGTATACTGTGATAATTTTTGCATATAAAGCGAACGAATGAATAAGAAAAATAGGATTTCAACGACTCCAAAAATAATAAGAACAGCTGAAATTTCTTTGAACAAAGATAAACCAATTACATCTTGAAGCATTTTTGTTGCGAACATTGTATGAATGGACGCCATAACGTACGGAACGAAAAATAAAATGCTAAGTTGAATGGTTGCAGATTTTTTCATCTCTGCATCTGTTACACCAATTTTTGAAATTGCTACATATTTTTCTTGTTCGTTCGTTAAATCTGTATACATTCTGAAGTAAAG
>NZ_JBFTMA010000487.1:0-3426 GCF_056396725.1 Bacillus sp. 05T31 | reverse complement strand
GGGCTTAAGAACAGATCTAACAATCGTAACATACGTTCTTCATCGTCTACTAATAAAATTTTCACCATAATCTTGTGCACCCCAAACTATTCATTCTACTTGTATAGTTTACATGAAAATAATAAAAAACTCTTTTTATGTGATTGAATGGATGGCTGATTTTTTCAATCAGGGCAATTGACATAAAAAATGCACTAGTTTTGCACAACTATTTTTTATAATAGAAAACGTAGCGACACAAATACCCTATGTTGCGACATAACGTCATGTCATTTTATTTATAAAATGACAATTCCATTCTATTGTGTATGTGAGATAGAGAGGGTTTTCGTATTCACCTCGCATCGGATAAGAAAAATTTCCTATCTCACACTTTTTTTTAAAGGGGATTGTACACATGAGTAAAAAAGTAGAGCATTTACAAAAAGAAAAGCAAGATCGTAATGCGGTTGTAATGTGTGTTGCGGTATCTATGCTTATTATGATAAGTTGTGTAAATAAATTTTTCGGGATTTTATAATAGAAAAAAAGCTTATTGCCTCTTAAGAAGCAATAAGCTTTTTTTATGTGTTCTATATAATAAACCAAGGTAGAATTGCCAGTCCAGAAGTTACAATTGCTGTAGCAAATATTAAAAAGATAGCTTGTTTGTTTTGTTTCATGTCAAATTCTCCTCTACATATCACTTCCATGCTATACGTTCATTTAATAATCAGCGGGAGATGGACCTCCCCACTGATTAAAGTTTCACTTTATATTTTTAGTATAGCGAATGGAAAGGATTGGAACGATCGATAAAGGTGACATGAAGATTACATTGTTGTAATGAAAAAAGCATCTTAATTAATAAGAAGATGCTTTTGAAAAATTATATTAAAATGTTAATTATTTAAGAATAAAACCATATGCTCTTCGTCCCAATATTGGCCATTATGTTTTAAGGACCGTTCTTGCACGCCGTAAGTTTGGAAGCTGAGGGACTCATATAATTTTTTTGCAGCAGTGTTATCAGCAACAACATCAAGCATGAGCTGTTCTACATGTAATTTATCGGCATTTTCAATAATCGCTTTAATTAAAGCTCGTCCTGCACCGAGACCACGCGCTTTTGGAGAAACAAAAACGGAGCCGATTTTTGCCTTATGTTCTTGTTTAATAAATGGCTTTGTTTCTAAAGTAGCAATRCCRAYTAAATCATTATCTTTGAAGACACCTAGAGTATACTTATCCGGATTGCTTAATCGCTTTGCCATRGCAGCGACAGGGTTTTCATGTTTMAAAACATCCTCGTAAGAAGAGCTAAAAGCCTCAGGGTTTTTCGTTAAACCTTCCATACAAACTTTTAAATACATTTCTGCGTCCTCTGTTGTTAATAAGCGAATTTCCATAGTTGTAACCTCCTTGGTTGATCCTAATTTAATCCATTAACTCTATAAGAATAAGGGTAGCTAAATACATTCTGTGATTATTCTTTCTTAATTTGTAAAAGAATGAAAAGATATATGCTACTATGTTTTCATTTTATTTATGTAATGAAATTATATATTAACTTCATTAACTATTCAAGTTTTTAATATGTTACATTTTTATAACTAAAATGCCCCCTTTGTAAAGGAGTCATTTTAGTTATGTTACGTATTTAATCGTTTATTTTGTATCCATCAATTCGTTCTGGATGTGTATAAATATTGCAAGATTCATTTCGAATAAAGCCTACTACGGTAATACCTAAATCATGAGCGAGTTGCAGAGCTAGTTTAGTTGGAGCTGATTTAGATAGAACAATTTCGCAACCAATTTTTGAAACTTTCAACAAAATTTCAGATGAGATACGGCCACTAAATGCAATGATTTTCCCTTGAACAGATATATTGTTTCGTAAACAATGACCGTATATTTTATCTAGCGCATTATGTCTTCCGATATCCATTCTTGCTAAAAGAATATTCTTTCGATCACATAGAGCGGTATTATGCACACCGCCCGTTTGGCGAAATGTAGTTGAAGATTGTTGTAAGGAAGTCATTAGGTGAAAACATTCTTCCGGAGTAATAGTTATATGTATATCATGTAACTTTTTTGCTTTTGCTGCATCGTTGACGAAAACAAAACCTTGTCTACTTTTTCCGCAACAAGAAGTTACGTATCTTTTATTATATAAAGTTTGATAGAGTGGATTAATTTTTGATGATTTTACATGGGCAATTCCGTTTTCCTTTTGGACCCATAATTCTTCAATATCTTTATAAGAAGAAAGAATTCCTTCAGAAATTAAAAAACCAATTACCATATCTTCAATGTAATTAGGAGTACATACAACTGTTACGTATTCTTCGCTATTCAACTTAATTGTAATAGGAAATTCTGTCACAACATCATCAGTTTGTTTTGAAAATGTACCGGATTGATAGCGTACAATTGTATACGTTTCTTGAGTAGGCCCCATATTAAATTCCCCTTTATATGTATTTTTCTCCATATTTATCATAAAACATCGGAAAAATAAAAGCATCTACTATCAGAAAGATGGCAGATTATTTTGGTTATTATTGTATATGTACGATATAATAGATTAGTAGAATAGTGACATTTTCAACCTTGCGTAGCTATACCTTATAACATCGAGAATCGACTTCATAAGAAAAGTATTCGGGCAGAGCGTTTCAAAAATATGTACAGAAATACGTTTTTGAAAACGGATTCATAATCGTATTGTACAGTGAGTTGTAAGGAGAGGGGAAACTATGACAGAACAGACAGTCCGTGTAACCGTTGATGGTAAAGAACTTTTTGCATCAGGTGAAAAGACGATACTCCAATTATTTAATGAAAGTAATTTAGAACATCCTCAAATTTGTCATGTACCAGAGGTAGATCCTATTCAAACCTGTGATACATGTATTGTAGAAGTAGATGGGAAGTTAATGCGTGCTTGTTCAACGAAGCTAGAGAATGGTATGCATATTGAAAGACAATCGCAGCGTGCTAAAGAGGCGCAGTCTGAGGCGATGGATCGAATATTAGAGAATCATTTATTGTATTGTACAGTATGTGATAACAATAATGGTAACTGTAAAGTCCATAATACAGTACATATGATGGAAATTGAGGAACAGAAATATCCATATGAACCGAAAGTAAGTGCGTGTGAAGTAGATACGTCTCATCCTTTTTATCGTTATGATCCMAATCAATGTATTGCTTGTGGRCARTGTGTAGAAGTATGYCAAAATTTACAAGTRAATGAAACTTTATCGATTGATTGGAGTTTAGACCGTCCACGTGTTATTTGGGACAATGGTGTGAGTATAAATGACTCGTCTTGTGTTAGCTGTGGGCAATGTGTAACAGTTTGTCCTTGTAATGCATTAATGGAAAAAACGATGATAGGAGAAGCTGGATTTATGACTGGTTTAAAACCAGATG
>NZ_JBFTMA010000486.1:0-3447 GCF_056396725.1 Bacillus sp. 05T31 | reverse complement strand
ATCTAAAACAATCAGTTTCGGATGAGAACGATCTGGTATACTCGAATATTTCATTAAAGCAATTACAAATGCGCTGTATAAAATGGCTCTTGATCCTTTTCCAAAAGAAGCTCTATTTTTACCATTAATGATTATATCGTCTTTTTTCTCATTAAAATTCACATTTAATTGCGTAGTATCACTGACTTTTTCATCAGAAAAATTCCAGTTTACCAATAAATCCTGAATTATTTCACATAATTTCTCCAACTGAATAGGATACTGACTAATATCCTCACTTTTGGAAATTTCATTATCTTTTTTATCTTTTTTAGTACTAAGTTGTTCTTCTATAATAATTTTTTGATTCTTTAGCTCCCCCATTTCTTTCATGTTAGCTTCGTACTGTACGAATTCTTTTTGTTCTTCTAATAATTTATTAAGTTTATCCATAACATTTAAAGATTTAGKATGTAATTCTATTTCAATTCTTTTTTCGATAGAATCAAGTTCCTCTTCCGATTGATGAATTTCACTTTTTACATCAGTTTGCTCTATATTTAATTCACTCATAGTTTCTTTTAAATCATTTAGGCTTAATAATACTTTTTGAGCTTCAGCATGAAAAGACTCTTCTATCTTCTTAAAATCCTCAACCTCATGATTGTGTGTGTTATCTATACATTGATCATTAGCTTCATTTCCACATAATGGACAATTAATAGTGTTTAATTGATAGAAATAACTATACCCTTCATTAATAAACTGTAATCTCTTTAAATCTGTTTCATAATATTCTTTCAATAACTCAAACCTATTTATTAACTCTCTAATTACTAAAAGACGAGATTTTTTTTGTTGAATACTTCCCCAAACAGCTTGTCTATCTTCAGTAAGTTCATTAATTTCATTATTTATTGCACTTAAATACTCTTCGAGTTCTTTAACTTCTAAAACAAAATTTTCATCTGATATAATTGATTTAATGTCTTTTTGATTTAACCTAACTTGTAAACTCGCAATTAAATATTCTAACATCTCCAATTTCCCATTTAATCTAGCTTTTTGGATTTCTGGGCTACTCTTTTCTTCAAGACAACTATCATCTTTCCCTGTAAGTAAAAATTTAAATATTGATCTTTCTACAGTTTTAGATTGGTGCGAACCAGACAAATACGGTGAACCTTCCGTTATTATCCTATCTTCACTTATAGAGATTATATTCTTAAAGTCTCGAAAACTAATTGTTCTAGTTTTATTACTAGCATTTTTYTTCATCTCTTTAGGACTATCTATTCCACTCTTCAGCAATAAAAACGATGAAATATTTTCCTTATTTTTAGCATTATGTTTTGGTTGCAGTTCGATAAAATTCTTGCTCTTTTTTTCAATTAAATCATATTTTTCTGTATATAACTTAAATTTCCCTCCTACTAAATCTCTCTCTAGGGTATACGTTACATTTGAGTATGTACACATTTCCATAAAAATTTTATTATACTTTTTACCTTCTTTAATCTCCTTAGGCGGCTCTGTAGCCCCTAACATATAATTTATACATTGATAAATATATGACTTTCCTGTATCGGAAGGCCCAGTAATAACGTTTAATCCTTTTTTAAATTTAATCCCTGAATCCTTGACTCCTTCACCAACTGCAATTATTCTACTTATATAAAAACCTGTCTCCATTTGTCTATATCTCCCTTATCAGAGCTTCATTTATAAATTCTCCACCCCATCTATCTATGTTACTTTTTACATATTGTTTAAGGTCACTCTCAGAATAAACATGTAAATTATTCACTACCCATTTTGCATTTTCTTTTAAGTTTTGTAAGTATACAGACGTAAAGTGCTCTAAGAATAAATTCGATATTTCAGAAGTCTCATATTCAATGCCCGTTTCTAAGAAATGGATTTTAATTAAACCTTTACTATACATAAGATTCAATCCTTCTAACATTGCCTTTCTTTTTACAATTAATTCACCAGATCTATGAGGAGTCGCAGGATGGACGCTTGGAGGTCCGCCTACAACATCCCCTGTATGTAATATTAAATAGTCGTATATAACAAGTCTATCGATCCCCAAATATTCTGATTCTAATGTATTTAAAATCACTAAAGCTCGTATTCCTATCTCAAGTGGTGTATTAAATAAATATAAATTCCTTTTCTTATATAATCTTTCCTCTTTCTCACTATTCATCGTCTATCACCCACCTTATATCTTCTCTTTCATTAGCTAAATGATGACAAATACCAGATTTATCATTACTATCCAAAATTGAGGCCAAAGCATTTGTATTTATTACTAACTTTCTTGCCTCTTGCGTTGTTGCTACTACTCTCGCATAGGCATCTTTATGCTCTTCGGATTCTACTATGTCTATTATTCCATCATAGATTTCACCTTTCAACTCTTCAAAGGCGTTTGTTCCAATAGGTAATAAATCTCGTTCGAATTTCATTAATGAATCTGCCTTATAATAATATGTTCTTTGTCTATTAAAATGCCTTTTTATTTTACCATGCTTATTTAAAGAGTTCACATTATCTATTCGCTCTTCTAAATACTCTCCGTAAGCTTCTAATAACTTCGAAACATAAGTTAGCTCGCTCTTGTTTATATTTTCAGGTGGATCTTCAGCAATAGGTCTTGGCTTATGTAAACCTCCACCAAATCTAAAAGAAAAATATGGCGTTTGCATATGTTGTTTAATAAGCTTGTTAGGTTCTATATAATTAAAAATACCAAAATCAAATTTTTCTACATATTCTTTAAAACTTCCTTCTAATAGAACATCTTCTTTTTTGGTAATTTTCTGTTCACAATATGTTCCCCAATTTTCAATTAATCCGCTTTTTAAATCCTCGGGATTATCTAATAAATCTGCTAACGTTTGGCCCACTCCTTTAGGTGTAACAAAATAATATTTTCGAGGTACCTTAAATGCTTTTTTATAAGAATAATAACAAACTTTTCCGAATTCAACCCAAACATTAGATGGTGATAATGGGCTACCATAATGTTTGCATTGATAATTATCCCAAATTAAATTCTCCCTATCTTTACTATACTTTACAAACGCTATCACATCTCTCCCCATATCTCCTGCGCCTCCGCATCTTCTGACGCTCTCATATTTCTCATTCATATATGCATCCAGCCATTCTAATACCATTTCTTCAAACTCATCTGGAGAAAGAAGCTTTAATTTATCCATAGGTGTTACGGGTCTTCCTGCTAAAATCTCTAAATTAGTTAATTTCCGAGGCGGGGTCGGTTTTGAAATTTCCAATAAATCATTTGTCTCTCTTGTCATAATATTGCCTCCGTTAATACATTAAATCTAATAATTTCATTAAATTTATCATCCTTTTAACAGCTCTGTTCTCGTTTTTCATCCAATAATTTATGTTAGTTGTTCAGATGCTTAATAACTTCTTCTAAACCTATTATTC
>NZ_JBFTMA010000485.1:0-5189 GCF_056396725.1 Bacillus sp. 05T31 | reverse complement strand
TGTAATCCCTCCCTTTATTTTTTATATACCATTCTCCAAAAAATGCAATTCACCTTTTTTCATCCAACCCGCTTAATGGAATAAACGAGAACATCCATCTCATGAAATGAAGTTGTTTTCTCATAACTAAGCCCTGTTTTTCTAGCAACAAATATTGAAGCTGGGTGGTTCGGATTAATAAGTGAAATTAATTTATTCATTTGTAATGCTTGAAAACCATAGTCTCGAAATGCCGCCGCAGCCTCTTTCGCATACCCTTTCCCCCAATACTTAGGAAGTAGCCAATAGCCAATCTCAATTTCCTCTTTTCCATCTACCTTCTGCTTGACAAGTCCTGCATGACCAATTCTTATCCCTGTTTCCTTTTCAATCATTACAAATAAACCGAGACCGTTTTTATAATTTGGAAGTACCCTCTCCTCCAAACTTTTTTTACATTGCATAAATGTTTTTAACGTTCCATTTCCAATATAGCGCATTACCTTCTCATCCCCCCATAAAGAAGCATAAAATGGTAAATCATCCATTGTATATTTGCGAAATTGTAAGCGATCTGTATGGAACACTCTTTTATTCACTCCCATCATTTTGAACCTCATTACATAACAACATATTTCAAACTACGTAAGTGTTGAATAATTCATATCAAGAAATTTATCAAAAAGAAAGAAAATTCAATCTTACAAAAGTGTATTATATCAAAAAAAAGCAGTAGACAAAAGAGTGTCTACTGCATCCATATCATAACTAGTATAAAGAAAACTACAATTGAGGGGGTGTAGGATTTTCAAATATACTAGATACTTATCCCGTTCTAACGGGCGGTAAACCTTCCAATCYTTTGAGTGGAARGTTTACCGCACATAAGAACTTTGCGGTCATTAAGAAAGCACTGTTAAGTACTCAAATACACGCTGAGCTTTTTCTCCACCCATTCGTGCATGTTGAAGAAGAGAGATGCCATGTGGGCCAGATGCACGTAATGCTTCTGGTTGTGCTACTAAAATGGCTTGTACGACTTCAAGTTCACCCAGCATAGCTGCTGCAAAAATATCCATCCGAGCTCCCTTTTCCAGTAAATAAAGAGCAATATCTTTACGGCCTACATGGGCCGCTGCTCCTAAGGCACTTTCCCAATCTGAGCCACCCCAATTATAAGAAGCATGAAGTAAGCTTGGTGATTCGGCCAAAAGCTCCTGTACTCTTTCTAGATCTCCGTGAGCTGCCATAACAAATTCCCTTACTAACTCAGTGGTAATACGCTCTTCTATTTGCATCTCTCTTCTCCCTTTTCACAAATTCGTTTCGGTGTAAAAAATGGCTTGTCACTCCCTTGGAATATATCAACTTCAATTCCAAATACACGCTGAAACATTTGATGACATAGTACTTCTTCTGGTACGCCATCATACTGAATCTTCCCTTGTTTTAATACGAGTAAACGATCGCTATATTGAGCCGCTTGATTAATATCATGTAAAACCATTACAATCGTCATACCAAACTCTTCGTTTAATCGTTTAACAAGTTCCATTACTTCTAACTGATGAACGATATCYAAAAAGGTTGTTGGTTCATCTARYARTAAGACATTTGTRCGTTGTGCAAGCGTCATTGCAATCCAAGCACGTTGCCTTTCTCCTCCTGATAAGGATTGTAAAAGACGATATTCATACCCTTCAAGCTTTGTAACAGACAATGCCCAATCAACAATTTCTTCATCTTCTTTATTTAAGCGACTACTCCATGATTTATGAGGACCTCTTCCGAACTCTATTAGTTCTTTCACTGTTAAATCTAATTGATGATCGTGCATTTGTGGTAACATCGCTAATTGCTTCGCTACATCTGCACTCTTCATCGTATAAATATTTTCCCCATCTAAAATGATGTCTCCTTCGCTTTGTTTAAGTAGCCGTGCTATTAAACGAAGCAAAGTAGATTTCCCCGATCCATTCGGACCGATTAAACTAACGATTTCTCCAGCTTTAATATGTACATTCATATTTTGCATTTGAAATCTTTCAGAATGTGCGTAAAACACTTTGTTAACGGAAATCACGTTGTTTTCCTCCTCTATGGATTAAATATAAGAAGAACGGACCACCTAAGAAGGACAATAAAATACCAACAGGCAATTCGATTGGATCGAACCAACTTCGAGCTATCGCATCCGCAAAAACAAGTAATATCCCACCGCCAAGGCATGATAATGGCAGTAAATATTTATAGTCATTTCCAACTAATAAACGTAACATATGCGGTACAACAAGACCGACAAATCCAATAAGACCAGAAACACTAACTGCTATTCCAGCTAACATTGTACTTACTACTATTAAATAAAACCGACTTCTTTCCACGTTATATCCTAATAGTTTTGCCATTTCATCCCCAAGCATTAATACTCGAATATGTTTAATACCGAAGAAAGCTAATATAATAGCGAATATCGCATAGTAAATAATCATATTTAAATGTGCCCAACTAACACCACCAATACCACCAGCTAACCACGGTAAAACTGATTGTACTTTGTCGCTATGTAATAACATTAGCGCTGAAGTCGCTGCACCAATTAAGGCGTTTATTGAAACACCTACTAATACAATTCGTGAAGGTGGCGCCCCCTTTTGCCATGATAGTGCGTAAATGACCATTGCTGTAATAAAAGCTCCTAAAAACGCTCCTAGTGGCAAGAATGCCATATGTTGAGGAAATAAAATCATGATTATAATTGCTACAAGACCTGCTCCTGATGAAACTCCGATAATTCCAGGATCTGCAAGAGGATTTCTCATAACCCCTTGCAATAATGCTCCTGATGCAGCTAAACACGTTCCTACTATAAAACCAACGAGCACTCTCGGTATACGAAGATCCCATACAATTCGATGAACTGTCGAACCTTCATCTTGTATACCTTCTATAATGYCTCGTAAAGAAAAAGATAAGCTCCCTGCAAAAAGGCCATAAAAAAGACCTAGAACAGTTAATACGACTAAAGTAACTGTTATTATCCACCTTTTTCTCGCAAAAGGATGTTCCTTTTCTCTTACTATTTCACTACTCTCCATACTTATCATTTCCTTACATCTTGTATATAGAGATGTTGGTAATGCYGCTAAATAAGTGCCTGGTGCTCCATAAACTAGCAACGCTTTAACGTCACTCTTTTTCTCATATTTCTTCATTTGATCATTAATTTTTTGGTTAAGCTCTTTTGCTTTATCTTCTTTCTTCATTACTGTTCCATACATTTCAATACCCTTTTGAATATCTTTTACAGAGTTGGCTGAAGAAATGATTACTTTTGTTCCTTGTCCTTCGACCGTTGGAATGTTCTTTTGGAATCCATTGTTAGCAACAAGTACATCCGGTTTTAAACTAGCAATTTGCTCAAAATTCGGTTGATGTGCATTCCCGATTACTTGTGCTTTCTTTAATTCCTCTGGGAGAGTTAATTTTGTATCAGGACGACCTACTATTTTCCCACCTAAAGCATGAATAATATCCATGTCTCCCATACTCAACGTAGCAAAACTTTCAGGAACTTTATTGAATGTTATCTTTCTGTCTGAGAGATCGGTAATTTCGATTTTGTCTGTTCCTTTGTCTGTTTTTGTTGCGGATGCTTTTTCGTTTTCTTTTGCACTGCAACCTATTAATAAGAAAAAAATAGATAAGATCGCTGTGAACAGCGTAATAGATTTGTTCATTCTTTCACCTCTAATTGATAATAATAATCATTAACTACTATTCTACTTTAATTGATAAGGATTATCATTGTCAATATGAAACGCATACATTTTCTACAAAAATGAAAAAACGCTACAAAAAGATTTCTTCTTTTCGTAGCGCCCTATTTAACAATTTTCTTCATATTCGCTCTCCTCTAATTGATCACGCATCGTTCTAACACGCTTAAAGAAGAAAAAAGCAAGAACTAAAAATACAATAATACTCCCCATCATAACAAAAGACTGTACCATACTTTTTATTCCACTTGGAATTAATAAACCGATCATTAAAAACGTACTTATAGCTAAAAGTACTTGTGCAAACCGGGTATAATCTGCTATTTTTTCTTGTAATTCTTTCATCTGCTTATCACTCCCATCCTCACTTTATCACATTCTATCAAGCTTAAAGACAAGTAAATAGAACCAATCTGGGAGATGTTTTCCAAAGTAAAAAAGAGCCGCTTACTCGCGGCTCTTTTTTATCTATTATACGCCTTTATATGCTTCCATATAGATTTCTTTGAGCTCTGAAATGAGCGGTAATTTTGGATTAGCTGTTGTACATTGATCTTCAAAAGCTCTTTCTGCTAATAATCCAACAMCCCCTTCAAATTGGTCTTTAGCAACTCCTTGTCCTGCAATACTCATATTTATATTTAAGCTTTTTCCAAGCTCAATAATTGCTTGGACGAGTGATTCCACACCTTCCGCTGTTGAGCTTGCTGGAAGCCCGAGCATTCTCGCAATATGTGCATAGCGTACATCAGCCACAAAGTGCTCATATTTTGGGAACAATGCGTGTTTTCTTGGCTTAATAGCATTATAGCGAACTACGTGCGGCATAAGAATTGCATTCGCACGTCCATGCGGAATATGGAATTCCGGTCCAATTTTATGTGCTAAACTATGATTAATACCTAGGAAAGCATTTGCAAATGCCATCCCTGCGATTGCGGAAGCATTATGCATTTTTTCTCGTGCTTCTTCATCATTTCCATTTTTATATGCTCTCGGTAAATATTTAAATACGAGATCAATTGCTTTTAATGCTAAACCATCAGTATAGTCATTTGCCAGAACAGACACATACGCTTCAATTGCATGTGTTAATACGTCCATACCAGTATCTGCCGTCACATGAGGTGGTACTGTCATTACAAATTGCGGATCAACAATCGCTACATCTGGTGTTAATTCATAATCCGCAAGCGGGTATTTAATATTATTTTTCTTATCTGTAATAACCGCAAATGGCGTCACTTCTGATCCCGTCCCTGATGTTGTTGGAATGGCAACAAATTGTGCTTTATTTCCCAAGTTCGGATACTTACATGTACGTTTTCTTATATCTAAAAACTTCTGTTTTATTCCATAGAATGTCGTTTCTGGGTGCTCATAGAATAGCCACATCCCTTTTGCTGCATCCATAGCTGAACCGCCACCAAG
>NZ_JBFTMA010000484.1:0-4532 GCF_056396725.1 Bacillus sp. 05T31 | reverse complement strand
GGTGTAAATTTGTCAATTTTAGTGTAAAAAGTTACTTTTTTTCTTTTTGTTTTCAGATTGTGAGTAAATAAAAAAGTGATAAAATTTTTCAGGAAACGAAAGAGAACATAGTGAAATTATGTTCTCTTTYGCTTTTTTTAGTTAAAATGRGGTGTRCATAACAAGGATATTTTAARTGGAGTGYTATATTTGGGAATTCTTATCATAGTAGGATGTCTATTAATAGGCATCTTTTTTATTGGTCTAAGTATTTATAGGTTTGTAAAAGAATTAAAAGAAAAAGATTCAAAAAAAGATAAATGGACAGTATTGGCACAAAATATTTTAGAGCTATTTTGTGATCCGCTGCACGGAGCACCGTTCTACTTTTTAATTGGTGCGCTCTTTTTTGTAGTTGGGCTTTTATTTCTCTCTATGGGAATGGGCTGGGTTGAAAYTGATTAGTTRGCGCTAGAGMATYAATTATATACAAGTATGTAAGAGGTATATTAGTGAAAATATTTCATTATTAAATCAGTGGGAGAAGAAATATCGAATTTTTCCTGGATATATGAATGTGTTTGTAGAGTATGGGAGTGTAAATGATTTTCCATATTTATCAGATAGAGAGAAAAAAGAATTAGCCCTTCAAATCGTTCATACTGAAATGAAGAGTTTAGCTGTGGAATGTGATTGGGATATAGAGATGTTAGAAAAAGCATACAATAAGGTACTGGATTTGGATTATAAAAATGAACTTGTATATATAAAGAAGAGTAGTCCGAATAAAAAATATGTATGTAGTATAATTTGGCAGTATGAAGTGGCTTATGCTGATATGTACTTAGAAATAAGGGAGTATAGAACGAGACGGTTAATCAAAAAGGAAAAGCTTATGAGAGAAGAAGATATGTATAAAATGTTTAATCATATTAGTGACGTGGCTTGGAAGTTAAACCATAAAGTGATGTTGATGAACGACAAAGGAAAAACTATGTGGATATTAACCTTTTTAGAGAAAAACAATCCAGCTAGTTTAGTTTGGAAGATTGAAAGAATTGAGGAAAGTTGATAAAAAAGAGCTTGCCTTGTTCAATGCCTTGTTCAATGCCTTGTTCAATGCCTTGTTCAATGCCTTGTTCAATGCCTTGTTCAATGCCTTTTTCAATCCCTTTTTTTATTCCTTTTTTTATTCCTTGTTCCATTCCTCTTTTTATTCCTTCTGTCTCTGCGTGGGCGAATTTTGCTGCTTCATCCATTAAAACTTTCTCCCTTGCGTCATAGGCTTGTCGGAAAGAAGAATCTTGACTCATACGTTCCCATTTATTYATGGCTTTTTGTAAAATAGGATCTTGGTTCATAGCAATATCCTCCAATGTTTTAGTTAAGTGCTCATCCTCATTTGCTGAAAGTAATAAAAGCCAACGAACAAATGGATCTTTCCACGGATTTACTTTTTCTTCATGCCATTGTTCTGTTAACTTTGGGATTTCTACAATGTGAATTTCTATGTCGTCACTTAGGAGTTTCTGTTGTTGTGCATTCCATAATATACTCGTTGAATGGAAGGCGTTTTGTTCTGAAAACATTATGAAGTTTAATAAATTTATGGTGATGGTTTTATGCAGTGAGCTATATGGCATGCCCTTTTGTAATTGGGATGTGTATAATTTTCCCCAATAATATAAACTACGTTTTATCATATCGTGATTATTATTGAGCTGTATTTCTACATTTACTTTTGTTCCTGTGTTTAATGTCGCTGAAATGTCTAAAATAGATAACTTATCCTCTTCATATTCCCGATGTAAATGTGGATCTTCTAGTTGTAGAGAAGCAATGGGCGACTCTAAAGACTCTTGTAACATAGCGTTTAAAAATGCAATTAGAATATCTTCACTCTCATTCGTACCAAACAATTGTTTAAATGCAAAATCAATGCGTAAATTAACTAACTGTTGGTTGAACACAGCTTTTCCTCTCCCTTGTATCAGGTTGTTTCTTTCTTTCATTGTACCTAAAAAGAACTAGGCCATGCAAACAGACCCTTCTGCTATTTTGTTAGTAGTATTATTAGAAAATGAAAGGCAAGTATGTCTATGTTATACTCTAGTGAAATTGAATTTTTTCAATCAGTAGCTGCTACAATAGAGAAGAAAGATCCAAGTGTTATTGTGAATAAGGATTCTAATACACATTGGAAAAATTGGATGGATTTTGAGTGTGAATGAAATTCAAAGGATAGGAGAACTCATAATAGATGAAAAGAAGAAGAAAGTCCGGAGAAAAGATACAAATGAACCGATTTACATTCCCTTTATGTTACGGAAGTGAAGCACCATCTTATTACTACGAGGTAGCGGCTCATGAAAGAGAGGGACGCTTCCATTTAACATCAGATCTTTGTGTAATGGACGATGAACATTATTTTATTAGAGGCTGTTTAGAGATTCCTATAATTGATTACCACGAAAATTTCATCTGGACTGTGTGGGTATCACTTAGTAAAGAAAGTTATGATAAAGTACTAGAAGAGTGGGATGAGAGAGGACGAGAGAATAGTGATCCTCATTTTGGCTGGTTATCTGTAGAAATACCAGTTTATCCAGAAACACTAAATTTAAAGACAAATGTACATATAAGAGAAGTTGGAATGGCACCGTATGTTGAATTAGAGCCAACCGATCACCCTTTAGCGATAGAACAAAGAAATGGAATTACTTTAGAGAGAGTTAAAGAAATACAAGAAATTATACAACGATATAATTAGATTAGAAGAAAAAAACGAGTGATATCACTCGTTTTTTTCATTACACAACATTAGGATTATAAATCATCGTAAAGTGCCCTTGTAACAACTCAATATGACACGGTGTATGTAGAGAGCTTTCACCATCTGTATCTACTTCTTTTTCTTCTTCTGTTTCAATATGAATGGATTTCGCTTTGACGTGGAAGATGTCATTTTCATTTGAGTCTTCAAATAGTTTCTTTCCGATATAATCTTTAAACGCTTGAATGCCTGTTGATTTGACTACGAAAATATCAAGTGTTCCGTCATCACATTTTACGTTCGGAATAAAGGATGGGATACCCCCGAGATATTCACCGTTTCCAACCATAACAAGGACAGCTTCRTCTTCATAYACTTGTCCGTCGTAAGTWATTTTTACTGGGAATGKTTCAGCATTTTTWACAGTTCGAATGGTGCTTAAATAGTAACCAATTTTACCAAGCTTTGCTTTCTCTTCTGCATCAATATTGTTTGATACTTCAGATACGAGTCCAATGCCCCAGAAGTTTAAGAAGTGCTGTCCGTTTGCTTTTGCGACATCAATTGGTTTTACATGTCCTTTTGTAATGAGTTTTGCTGCTTCTGCAATATTTTGCGGAACACCAAGTGTGCGAGAGAAGTCGTTGCAAGTTCCGCCTGGAATGATTGCAAGTGTAGGTCTAGTTTCAAGAGGGGCTAAGCCGTTTGTGCATTCAAATACAGTTCCATCACCACCAAAGACGATAATTAAATCTACTTTACTAGCAAACTCCTGACAATATTTTGTTGCATCACCTTGTTTTTTCGTATGAAGGATATGTAGGTCAGGAAAAGCTGCGGCAAGAGGTGGTACGATTTTTGTTAAGTTCGTATGTAAATCGCCTTGTCCTGCTTTCGGATTTACGATGAGGAGTACTTTTTTAAATTTTGTCTTTGTCATTCTTCATCTCTCCCTTTGTTTTTATAAATTACGATAGAAATAAAACTTCCACCAATAATGCATGGAAGCTTATTTGATCCCGCTATTTGTGGGCCGATAATCATTGGGGATGGACAAAAACCCCACTGATTAAGGTTTCACTTTATTATATTATTCCGTTACAACTGAAGCGATAAATGGTAAGTTACGATATTTTTCTGCGCAGTCGATACCGTAACCAACGATAAATTCGTCTGGAATTTGGAAGCCAACATATTCAGCTTTTAAGTCCACTTTACGACGCTCAGGTTTATCAAGTAACGTACAGAATTTCAATGCTTTTGGTTTATGCATGAAGAAGTGATCTTTTAAGAAGTGAAGTGTTAAACCAGAATCGATAATGTCTTCTACGACAATTACGTTTTTTCCAGTAATGTTTACATCGATATCTTTTAATAGTTTTACTTTTCCAGTTGTTTCTGTTTGATTTCCGTAGCTAGATGCAGAGATAAAGTCGATAGTTACTTCGTTTTTAATATGACGAATTAAATCAGCAGCGAATACGAAAGATCCTTTTAATACAGCGATTACTACGATTTCTTCTCCTTCAAAATCACGTTCGATTTGAAGCGCTAGTTCTTTTACTTTTTCTTGTAATTGTTCTTCAGAAATTAAAGTGTCTTTTATTTCAATTTTCATTTGAATCCTCCTACAGTGCAAAACTTGTGAACATTTCGACTGTAAAGGATAGAAAGGAAAAAGTCAAAGAAGATATAAGGTTTTTACAGAAATCCCCACAAAATAATCAGATGATATGATATACTGATTATGTTAAGAAAACGCTTCCATAAAGGGTGATTA
>NZ_JBFTMA010000483.1:0-4879 GCF_056396725.1 Bacillus sp. 05T31 | reverse complement strand
GTCTCATATAACTGTGCATGCGAAGAAAAATTTCTCAAGTCTACAATTTAATTCATGTAGTACACTATTTATGTAGCCGTTCTTTAACTTAATGTATATTTTATTTCATTAATCTATTTTTCAACATTTTAAATTAGGAGATGAGATKTGTATGTGTGGAATTACAGGYTGGGTAGATTGGAAKAARGATCTTTCMAATGAACATGTTATTTTAGAAAAGATGGCAAATAGTATTCAGCATCGTGGTCCTGATGCTGAAGGATTTTGGTTTTCTCCTCGTGCGGCCTTTGCACACCGACGTTTAATTGTTATTGACCCAGAAGGTGGGACACAGCCGAAGACATTTCGTGCTGGTGATTATACGTATGCTCTTACTTATAATGGAGAAATTTATAATTTTCGTGAGCTGAGAGAACAGCTTCRAAAATGTGGGCATGCATTTGAAACTCATTCAGATACAGAAGTRTTACTACATGCTTATTTAGAATGGAAAGAAGACTGCGTACAACATTTAAACGGAATTTTCGCTTTCGCCTTATGGGATGATCAGAAGCAACAACTGTTTTTAGCACGTGATCATTTAGGCGTAAAGCCACTCTTTTATACAGAAAGAAATGACAGTATTATTTTCGGATCTGAAATAAAAGCGTTATTAGCTCATCCATCTGTTCCTGCTGAAATTGATGCGGATGGAATAAATGAAATATTTGGATTAGGCTTATTTCGAACTCCAGGATGTGGCGTCTTTAAACATATTCAAGAAGTTCGTGCTGGACATTCTATAACATTCACACGTGATAAAAAAGTAGTTAAGAAGTATTGGAATTTAGAAAGTAAGATCCATACAGACTCTACCCAAGACACATCTTCTCATATTTTATCTATTTTACAAGATACAGTAAAAAGACAATTAATTGCTGATGTTCCCCTCGTTTGTATGTTATCAGGCGGATTAGATTCTAGTGGTATTACTGCACTGGCAGGTAAAGAATTTAGAGAGGAACACAAAACACTTCACACATATTCAATCGACTTTTTAAATAGCGCGAAAGATTTCGAACTGACATTTGCTCGAACTGGTCTAGATGCTCCTTGGGTAAAACGTGTTTCTGAACATGTAGGGACATCGCACCATGATATTATTGTGAATGCTGAAGAGTTAGCAAATCACTTATTCGTTCCCCTTCACGCGAAAGATTTACCCAGTGCTGGTGAAATGGAAACTTCACTTTATTTACTATTTTGCGAAATGAAAAAAGATGCAACCGTAGCTTTATCTGGAGAATCTGCTGATGAAGTATTCGGGGGATATCCTTGGTTTCATCAAGAAGAACTATTATATGTAGATAAGTTTCCGTGGTTAACAAACTGGAAAAACACATCTTCTCTATTATTAAACGACGTAACAACTCAATGTAATCCTGAGCAGTACATTAATAAACGATTCCATGAGGCTGCTCTTGAAGTACCTACTCTTGAAGGTGAAAGTAAAAAAGAAGCGAAACAGCGTCAAATGTTTTATTTATTTTTAACACGATTCCTTCCGTTCTTACTCGACCGTAAAGACCGTATGAGTATGGCTGTAGGATTTGAAGTTCGTGTACCGTTTTGCGATTATAGATTAGTTGAATATTTATGGAACGTTCCTTTCAATATTAAAAGTATTGATAATATCGAAAAGGGAATTTTACGTAGAGCGCTGAAACCAGCTTTACCTGATGATGTGCGAAATAGAAGAAAAAGCGCTTACCCTACTTCACAGGATCCACACTATTTACAAACAATCCGCAATTTAACGCTTGATATGTGCAGTAATAAAAACAATCCTGTTTTCTCACTCATTAACCATTCCATATTACTTGCAATTGCTGATCAAAGTAACAAAGAGATTACCAATTTTGAAGCAAGAAGTGCTATGGAGTATATGCTACAAGTAAATGAATGGTTAAAAACGTATCATATTCATATTGCTTAACAAAAAAGAGTTCAAGGACAAAAACCCTTGAACTCTCTTTCATTTATTAATTGGCACATTGTCTATTTTCAGTATCGATGGACCATCCAATAATAGTGGCACAATCTCTACCTTTCCACTGAAGTACATTTGTTAATACAGGCTCAATCTGTAAACAAGATCCGTCGTGTAATATTTCTACTAAAGATTGATCATCATCAAACTTTAGTTTATCACACTCTAAAATACCATCCGTTGCCATTACAATGTGATTCTGACCTTTTTCTAATCCCCTTACCCCTGATGTAAAACAAGGTGTATTCGCTGCAAAAACATTTTTTCTTCCTATRTAYTCATAGTTCTTACGCTTATTTAGCCTACCTTTTCCATTTTTCGTTTGCTCTGAATGGAATAAATACGCGAAGCAATCACCAACTGATAGCCAATATAAGAACTCGCCTTTTCGTAAACAAATTAAACATGCAAGTTCCTCATCATCTTGGTCACATTTCTCGATAAAGAGCTCATCTGTAAATAACGCTAATAAATACATATGTGTATGATGAAAAGCTAAATGGATTGGGTATGAAAATAACTCTTTTAGTTTTTCTTCTCTTTCTGAAATCGCTTCTATTATATAATGTATATTTTTCGTTTTATGATGTGTATCAAAAATCATAACAAATTCAAATTCTAATTTCGGATCCCACCAAGCTAGCACTGCATCTCCTCTTTCATATGCATCACTCTCTTGATTTCCTCCATATACGCCGACTGAAAGAGGACCACATTTTTCAACATGTATTTGATCTACATACATCTTTTCATGACTAATCCATTTAAATGTATTCACAGCTATCATCCTCTCTCTTGCTAAATGTATACCTTTACACATAGATTACCTTATATTTCAATAAAAATAAACTTTTTCAACATTTTTAATGAAAATAAAAGGATTTTAYYTCTKAATCAACGAATATATCTTACTATACGATATAAAAATAGGAGGATTTATCATTATGAAAGACATTAATCAACATTGGGAAAGTATTTATTATCACTTACGATATGAATATGAAGACAACCTTTCTCACCAAGCTATTCGTATTTTACAAATCGTTTCTCGTGAGAAAGATATAACAATTGGAAAAGTTGCTACTGAGCTTAGTCTCTCTCATAACACAGCATCTGAACACGTAAAGCGCCTTATTCAAAAAGGATTTATTATAAAAGAAAGAAACAAACACGATGAAAGGGTTGTAAACCTTACTTTAACGAAAGAAGGCATTGAAGTATTAGAAAAGCATACTTTACCCTATTTTGGATTTCTTTCGAAGGTGGGAGTAAACAAGAATTAAGTCAATTCGCTTTAGGCGTATTATATGGATTTCCTGCATCCGCACTACTATTATTTATTGTTTATATCGGTTTAAAGAACTCCTTTTCACTTAGTACATCTATACTCTTAGGCATATGTGCCTGGTGTATCGTCTTTACTTGCCAAAAAATATTTCAAGCTTAGGGGGAATTACTATTAATAGATCAGTAGAGATATTTGGACAAACTGTAGAAGTATATATGAGAGGTAGCAGTAAACAAACTGTAGTCATTCAAACAGGAATGGGATGCTCATTTTATGATTGGCTTCCTATTATAGAAAAGCTTTCACAAAAATTCACAGTCATTTCATATCATCGCCCAGGTTACGGAAAAAGTGAGCTAGGAACTAATCGACGTACAACAATGCAAGTTGTAAAAGAACTACATATGTTACTACATGAACTAGATATTTATGAGCCAATCATTTTAATCGGTCATTCCTATGGAGGTTTATGCGCACAACATTTTGCAATGTTACATGAAGATAGGCTGCAAGCACTTCTTTTAGTTGATTCTACTTCCATGAACTTACACCGATTAGATGAGCTTCATTTACCAGTTTCTGATCAAACTGATTCTGATGATATGTGGCTACAAAAATATCATACTTACTCCAACATGGATGCAGACGCACTTTATAATGAACTAAAATCTATGCTCGGCAATACAACAAAACAGCATATCAAATTTTCCACATCTCCTTCCTTATATAAAGCGACAGCTGCTGAACTGTCCGAGTGGAAATATTGCGCTCGCTCAATAAAAAAACAACATAAAGCATTAGAAATACCATTAATCRTTATCGGTAGAGATCCTCAATATTCTGTTGCTCAATTGATTGAGGGCGGTATGCCAAAAGAAGAAGCTACACAACTTGAAGCCATGTGGCAAGAACTGATTCGTGAGCAATTACATATTTCAATAAACAGCCAATATATTCTTGCCGAACATGCTAGTCACGGTATAGAAAATGATCGCCCAGATACTATCATTGAAGCCATTCACTCATTGTCAATAAAAAAAGGAAGCAACTGAAGTTGCTTCCTTACTTATCTATTCATAGTCTTCTTCATCATCGACTTCTTCATAATACGAACTCCCATTGCTTACATATATAGGACCGTTCGCAACATCAATACGTAGTACCCATGCCCATGGCACAGCTAAACGTTTATGTATTGCTCTCCAAAAGTTCATTGATTTTCTTTCGTACTCCTGGAACTCCTGAAGTAACTCTTTATAGGAGGAACCGTCTAACTGAATATTTGCTTCTAATAAACGAGAATGGGCATAGTACTGTAACTCTAGTTCAGCAGCAATCTCCATTTCTTCTTCCGTTGCCATACCTATAATTGCTCCATCTGCTGGTGCGATTTCATATACGTTGTGAACTTCAATAAGCCCTTCTTTCTCTTTCTCAAACATGTAAACAGCCTCCTTTAACCAATATTTTTTATGTTACAAAGTCATACTTCTACAATACCTTCTCCCTTTCCTCTTTTTTTGATAAACTTTTACAAATTATTTATCTGATAATCTGTAGAC
>NZ_JBFTMA010000482.1:0-3482 GCF_056396725.1 Bacillus sp. 05T31 | reverse complement strand
CCCATTCATTGAAAGAAAAATAGCTATTTCTAATGTCATAAATATATAACTCCTTTATTAGTTAATAATTATAATATAGACTAAAAAGGTTTCAATACATGACACCTTTTATGGAGGGAAATATGAAAAAAACTGAACGAATAAATGATATGCTTATTTTCTTAAATAATAAAAGATATTTTAATTTAAAAGATTTAATGGTTAGATATGATATTTCTAAAAGTACCGCTCTACGAGATATTCAATCATTAGAAGAAATAGGTGTACCAATATATTCTGAACTAGGTAGAAATGGGAGTTATAAAATTATAGAAAATAGTGTGTTATCACCAATATATTTTAGTGTGGATGAAATGTATGCGTTATACTTTTCGATGCTTACATTAAATGGATACAAAACAAAGCCATTTAATATAGAAAGTATTGCGCTTGAAAATAAATTTAAACATGTATTACCTGATAATGTGAGTAAAAATATTTCAATCATGGAACGAACACTTTCCTTTGAAGTAACAAATCATAGTAACTTTAGTCCGTTCTTAAAAGAACTTTTACAGGGGATTTTTGCTGAACGGGTTTATCGTTTAACATATTTGAAAAAAGATGAGGAGAAAGCATTGGTCGCCCAATTTATTCGAATAGAATCTAAATTTGGACAGTGGTATGCTAAAATTTTTAATTTTGAGACAAGTAATGTTCAAATAATTAGATGTGATAAAATTCTTTCTATTATGGAAACAAGCAATACTAATCCAAAAAAGCTCGAAGAACTATTAAGTTATCTTACTACTTTTCACAGAAAGCCTGATGCAATTGATTTTATTGTCATTGTTAATCAAAAAGGAAAAGACATTTTTGATAAAGAGAATTATCCTTCCATGAGGATACAAAAAGAAAAAGAAAATTACATTATAACAGGCTATTTTAACAAGAAAGAAATTGATTTTATTTCAAGTTATTTTTTGAATTTCGGAAAAACGATTATCTCAATTCAGCCTGTCATGCTGAAAGATTTAATTTATAATAAGGTAGTATCTATAAAACATCATTTAACTTCTTTGAGATAAAGTTAGTTTTAATAATTCTTTTCGACATGAAAAAGCCCTTGAGATTTAAATATCCAAAGGGTTTTTTTATGATTTTGTTTGTTCTTTAGAAAAAATTATTTTTCTGGAACAGAAAGTCCGTAAAAGAACATCGTAACTATATCTTGTATATGTTTTTCTCGATTTCCTTCAAGAAGCTGTGCCCCGAAATCATCACCTAATTTAGTGAACATTTGAATGTARAGTAACATCATTTCTTTTGAAAGGTGTGGATTAATTTCATTTTTGCGCTGTGCTTGTTCTAATATTTCTAAATACCAAGGCAAGATTTTTTCGTTTTGATAACTATAAATAAATTCTCGGAGCGCTTCGTCTCTTTGCATCATTTGTAGTAACATATCAGGCTGAAATAACCCCCCAGTATTCATTTTTCTTACAATCATTTTTTGCATCATATCATGAAAAGGTAATTTTTCTTCTGCAAGCTCTTTATAATATTGAAATTCAGATATTATAAATTCTTGTATAAGTTCCCTAAATAACGCATCTTTACTTCCGAAATGATTATAAATTGTCACTTGAGAAACGTTTGCTTTTTTTGCAATATGTTCTATTTTCACTTCATTAAATCCACGTTCTGAAAATAATGAAAAGGCCGCATCTTTAATGGCACGTTTTTTCTTTTCTTTCACTTTTTCAAAGCCGTTCAATACAATCACCTCATTTAAAATATACAAGAAAAAATAATTGAAAACAATATTTTTGAAATATGGAGATATAAATATTTCAAAAAGTTGTTGCGAATATGAAAGATGAGGAGTACAATAATTTTGAAATATCACATGTTAAATATTTCAAAAAATGAGGTGAGTTTATGATTTCAGTTCAAAATGTTACAAAACAGTTTTCAAATGGAAAAGGCTTGTTTGATATTACATTTGAAGTGAAAGAAGGAGAAGTTTTTGGCTACTTAGGACCAAATGGTGCTGGGAAATCAACAACGATTCGTAATTTAATGGGATTTATAAAACCGACGGCTGGTAAAGCGACAATTTTCGGATTAGATTGTTGGAAAGATGCGGCGAAAATTCAAAGAGAAGTTGGCTATTTACCAGGAGAGATTTCTTTTATTGAAGGAATGAATGGATTAGAGTTTTTAAATTTGATGCAAGGAATGCATGGTTTAAAAAATATAAAAAGACGAGATGAATTGATAGAACGTTTGCAGTTCGATGTGAAAACACCAATTCGAAAAATGTCTAAAGGAATGAAACAAAAAGTAGGTATAGTTGCGGCATTTATGCATGATCCAGAAGTGTTAATTTTAGATGAACCGACATCAGGACTCGATCCACTTATGCAACAAGTATTTATAGATTTAATATTAGAGGAAAAGCAAAGAGGAAAAACAATCCTTATGTCATCACATATTTTCACTGAAATTGAGAGAACTTGTGACAGAGTAGCTATTATTAAAGATGGTTGTCTTGTAACCGTTGAAAACATTCATGATTTACAAGRMATGAGAAGACAGGTGATAGATGTAACAGTATCATCTCAAGAAGAAATCGAGTCTCTTAAACAATGTGATTTGCAATTTGAAGGAGTGAAAGGTAGAGAGGCGTCAATTATTGTGCAAGGAAACTATCAAACTGTTTTACAAATACTTTCAAACTATAATGTAACGGCACTTCAAACGAGAGCGACGGATTTAGAACATTTATTTATGCATTATTACGAGAAGAAAGAAGGGATAAAGCATGAATAAACAACTATTTTTAGCTAGTTTGAAAGAAACGAAAAAAAGTATATTGAGCTATGCTACTGGTGCAGCGCTTTATTTATGGTTATTAATTTGGATATTCCCATCGATGGTTTCAGCGAAAGGGTTAAATGAATTAATAAGTGCCATGCCTGATAGTGTAAAAAAAATCGTTGGAATGGAAAGYCCAATTCAAAAYGTAATGGATTTTTTAGCTGGKGAGTAYTATAGCCTATTGTTTATTATCATTTTAACAATTTTTTGCGTCACGGTTGCAACGCATTTAATTGCTCGTCATGTAGATAAAGGGGCGAWGGCATATTTATTAGCAACACCTGTATCAAGGGTGCAAATTGCAATTACACAAGCTGCTGTTCTCATATTGGGGCTACTAATAATTGTAATTGTTACTTATGTAGCTGGTATATTAGGTGCAGAATGGTTTTTAAAAGATAATAACTTAAATCGAGAATTATTTTTGAAAATAAACATAGTCGGAGGGCTTATATTTTTAGTAGTTAGTGCCTATTCATTTTTCTTTTCTTGTATATGTAATGATGAAAGAAAGGCACTTAGCTACTCAGCCAGTTTAACAATCTTATTTTTCGTATTAGATATGGTAGGGAAATTAAGTGATAAGTTAGAGTGGATGAGAAATATGTCATTATTTACAC
>NZ_JBFTMA010000481.1:0-3488 GCF_056396725.1 Bacillus sp. 05T31 | reverse complement strand
TTCTACCCCTATGCAAATCCCTTCTAGCGGAAGATCGTTTGGATCCTGACCAAATGGATCCTCAATTTCAACTCCTATTGCTTCAATCCCTATAAATGCAAAACTTATAAACGTAGTTGCAAGTACTGTAAACCATCCAAGACTATCAACAAGACCAATCGATAAAGTCCCGCAAAATATGAGCAGTAAAATTTTAATATGWGCAAAATAGGCAAAAGGAATAGGCGTTGTTTTGATCCGATCACATCCACCCACAGCCGTAAGCAGAGTATTCAAATCAGCTTCCATATTAATTATTGCATTTGGGTGAATTTGACCCGTTTTCAAACCTTTTGATAGTATAGTTTTTAACATAAAAACTATACTAATCGGTAAATGAATAGACTCAGCCAACATTTCTTTTTCCTTCTCAGAACAAATATCAAACAATGCTTTTATTTCGGATAAATCTTTTTCGTCTCTCAAATGTCCTTTCGCTATCTTTGGAAAAGCAATTAACAAATTTAAAAATTTTAATTTTTCCTGATCCGTCTTTTTCCCTTCAGACTCCCAATAACATAAAAAACTAACTGCCAAATTTCTAGTACAAGCACCAACTGTTCCAAATAACTTTCTACCTTCCCAATACCTATCATAGGCAGTGTTAGTACGAAAAACTAACAGTAGRCCTAAAGCTCCTCCAACAATTACCCAAGGAGTTTGATTAATTTTTATTTCTACATAATAATAATTAATCACAGTTACTATCGTTGAAATACATATATATAATAAAATTTGCGGGAAAATATCTCTTAYMACTGTTCCCTTTAATGTAAATATTTGATGTAAACTATTTTGATTATTGTAATGAACCATAYTTACAAAAACCTCTTTCCTTATTAACCTTTTATTCTTTTAAATTATGAAAGTATACAATTAAATAGTAGAATCATAAACCCTATTATTATAAAACTGGTTAAGATTATTTCTTTCAATACTGTTACTCCTTTTTACCAAAAGATAAAACATCTTTTTTGATTTAAACAACAAACGTTCACTCTTCTAAATCACGACGCATTATTTTAGAATTTGCAATGAATAAAGCACTAATTAATACAAGAATCGCGCAAGCATATATCAATGAATCCATTGGACTATCATGGTCTATAATAATTAGACGAACAATAGCCGTAATACCTATATATATAAAATAACGTAATGGAAAATGAAAGTTCATTTGAAAATACTTTATAATCATTACGATGAATTCAAAATATAAAAAGAATACGACAATGCTATCAATTAAATGATAACTAGATTCCTCACTATTTAATTTAAGTTCTTGTATAAATTGAATGACTTCTTTCATAAGAAACACACTTAAAACAATTCCCAAACAGATCAAAGCTACATTTATAATGTACTGTAGAACGATAGGGAAAAACGAAAATACTCTTTTTAAATTCTTTAACACAAACATTTTTCTTCTTTTCCATATAAAACAATAATGACAATATACTTTTATTTAATTATCGTTACATTGAAATTATACATTCCTATCTTGTTACAGATGTTAAAACAAGACAAAATAAGTAAAGATAGCATTTCACCTATTTTGTCTATAAAGCAACATAACGAAACTATAATCGATTACTTCAATTGAATCGGTTGTTGCTGTGTCACACAATGGATCATTCCGCCATTTTTATAAAGCTCTCTCACATCAATTCCCACTACTTTACGATCCGGGTATAATTTCTGAATCGTATCGTTTGCGATTTTGTCATTTGGATCATTATAGTTAGGCACCAATATAACTGTATTCCCAACATAATAATTGATATATGACCCCTTATAATCTAGAGTTTTTCCACCTTCTAAAGTAACTTTATCTTTACTAAGCGGTAAGTATTCGTACTTATATTTCTGTCCGGAAGCATTTTTTGCATCTAACAATTTATCCATATCTTTGTTTGACAAGCCCCATTCAGCCAAGTCATCTTCTGCCATCGTTACGATTGTAGATTTATCATGGAATTTAGCAAATCCATCAATATGAAAATCAGTAATATCTAAATTAGGCACTCCATCTAACCAAATAAAGTTTGTCACCCCAAGGTCACTTATATATTTTTCAATTTCAGCTTCTGATAAATCAGGATTTCTATTTTTATTCGTTACTGCGCTTCGAGTTAATAAAGCAGTCCCATTGCTGTCTAATTCAATTGCGCCACCTTCAAGGACAAATTTCCCCCAATCAATTCTTTCAATCCCTAATTGTTTACTAACATTCTCACGTATACGGGCATCATTTTTATATGGAGTTTTCTTTCCCCAACCATTAAATGCTGGATCTAATATTTTCATATTTTTATTATTGTCATAAACAAAAATCGGTCCACTATCTCTTGCCCACACATCATCAGTAGGAGCGATAAAGAAATCAACTTTATCCATATTCAGCCCTTTATCTATTAAAAGCTTATTGATTCGCTCTTTCTCTTCCTCATCATATACAACAATGTGGACTTTTTCACCCTCAGTTAAAGCACTTGCCATCTTAATCCAAATAGSTTCAACTTCTTGTTTATACTCTTGACCATATGTGTATTCATGAGGCCATTGTAGCCATGTACCTTCATGTTTATCTTTTTCATCCGGCATCGTATATTTTCCAGCGTTTTTCTGTACCTCTACTTTTTTATCCTCTTTCTCTTTCCCTTTGGCATTTTCATTATTCCCTTCAAAAGAACATCCACTAATAATCGTTGTAGATAATGTAGCTATTAAACAAAACTTTACTATTTTTTTCATTTTTCAACCTCCTGTTCATGTCTACAATACTGTAAGGCTTAACATAGTGTGAAGCTCAAGCTTTTTCATCAATGTAAAAATTACCAATTATTCTTCCGCATGATAATCACATAATTTCAATACAAATAGATGACATTCACAAAATACATTTCCTATATTTAACATCCATATCATTTAACTTCCTTCATAAATTTATTCTAATACTAATCCCCTCTCATACATGCTTGTTCACTAAATAAAAAAATCGGTATTGATAATTTTATATCAATACCGATTTTTAAATAATTATTTTCCTTCTATTAAATCATTCGCTAATTTCCTAAACTCTTGATTAAATGTATCATTCATACCATTTTGTACGTTAGAGAATAATATTACAAACGTTCTTTTATCCCAGTTAAAATTATTAAAAGTGTTCCAGCCAGCTAATACACCGTGGTTATGATAATAATCTGGGTAAATATAGAAGCTAAATCCATATTTTCTCGCAGGTGATACTGTAAACATATCTGATAAGCTTTGTTTAGAAATCAGCTTTCCATCCATAATAGCCTCATCTAATCTTTTCATATCTTCAACGGTCGTATACATTTCACCACAACCATACAGCCAGTTCATTTTTAAGCGGGGTGTAGCTATTAACTCATTATCTTTTTTCGTGTAACCTTCTGCTAAGAAAATATCTTCAGGGAGAG
>NZ_JBFTMA010000480.1:0-3502 GCF_056396725.1 Bacillus sp. 05T31 | reverse complement strand
GTTTTCAACGAAAGGTCGTATGTTTAGTCACGGTACGTTACTATTTGACTCTGAAATCGATCACGTCGTATCAGCACTTAAAGTGAAAATGGATAAGATTCAATCAAAAGGAATTAAATCAATCCGTAGCCGCGTTGCGAACATTACAGAGTTCTTAAACGAAAAAATGACGACAGAAGAGTTTAGACAACTTCTTCTAGAAACAATTTTCGAAGGTGAAACAGAAATTCCAACGTACGAATTAACAGAAAATGATTGGAAAGAAATCCATAAACTTTCTGAAGAGCGCTACCAAAATTGGGATTGGAACTACGGAAAATCTCCGAAGTTCAACTTACAACATTCACACCGCTTCCCAGTTGGACAAGTTGACGTTCGTCTTGAAGTGAAAAAAGGAACAGTAACAGAATGTAAAATTTACGGTGATTTCTTCGGATCACTAGATGTTCATGACATTGAAGAACGTCTAACAGGCGTACAATTTGATAAAGATACATTCACTGTAGCTTTAGAAGGCGTAGATATCGCGCGCTATTTCGGTAATATTACAACAGAAGATTTCTTGCATTTATTCTTCTAAAAATAAGGGAGGCTGCCGTAACGGGCAGCCTCTTTTTTGCGTAGATTGTCACGTTTTATCGGTAAGTCGATATATTTTAAAAATCGCTTATATAATTTCATTCACCATAAAATCACAGGACATTTGCCCCTCATAAAGGAATATATATTCAAAAGGAGGCGAATTGAAATGAAAAGGATAATGTACGTTGTATTACTGCTCAGCTTCGTCATCGGAATGACAGCCTGTAACGATGAAACGTCCTCAAGTCGCACACTTTTATCTATTGGAAAGCCAGGGAGGGATAATGTCATATATTTTACGCATACGGATAACAAACGAAAGATAGATGATATACAAACTATGTTTCAAAATAAGAAATGGAAAAGAAATGAAGCTTTTAGTACGATGAATAAAACGCCAGATCTTGTTTTGTCAATAGATGAGGCCAATACCGGGTTACTGACATTATATGTAACATTGTTTTTTCATGAAAACGGAGCGGATGCAATCAACTTGTATGGGGAGCATACGAGCTTGAATAAAGAGGAACTAGAAAAACTTAGTGAAAAGATGAGTGCATATTATCTTGAAATGATTTTAGCCTTTGGTTCATCATTTGCTAACGAATGAAATTTCCGTATCCTTCCAAAGAGAGTCAACAGGAGGTGATCGTTGTATATGCAGTTAATGGAATATCACTTGCTACTTTAATTTTCTTTTAATATAATTAATTTAGAATTTTTAAATATTCTAAATTTTATAAAGGTGGGATTTGTGTGAATCTCGTTCAATCTTTGGCTGAAACGGCAAAAAATAAGGGGGATAAACCGGCATACATATTTATGGATCAGTCGGTCTCGTATGACCAATTAAACAAAGTGGTCACTAGGTTTTCTAGTAATTTAGCAAAAATGGGCATTGGAAAAGGGGACAATGTCGCATTAGCTGTAGGCAATTCACCACATTTTTTAGTCGGTTTATACGGAACRATGAAAGCYGGAGCAACTGTCATTCCAATTAATCCAATTTATACAGCAGACGAAATACATTACATATTACAAAATGGAGATGTAAAAACAATCATCGTACTCGACGTCCTTCTACCTGTTATACAATCTCTTACAACAAGACTTCCTTCACTWGAGAAYATCATCATATGCGAAACCTCATCAGATTTTAATCATATAGAAACCGAAAAAATGAAAACGTTTACTAGTTTTATAGGAACTGGAGATGTAACTTACGAAGGTCCGGAACTAGATGAAGAAGATGTAGCTGTTATTTTATACACTTCAGGTACAACTGGAAAGCCAAAAGGCGCTATGTTAACACATAAAAATTTATATAGTAACGCAAGCGATGTTGCGTCATATTTACAATATACTGCGGACGATCGCGTCGTTGCAGCGCTGCCGATGTTCCATGTGTTCTGTTTAACAGTCGCAGTAAATGCGCCGATTGTGAACGGGGCAACAATTTTAATGTTACCGAAGTTTAGTCCGAAAGAAGTATTCCGTATTTGTCGTACATATGAACCAACGATTTTTGCGGGTGTACCGACAATGTACAATTACTTATATTTATTTGAAGAAGCGAGCGCAGAAGATGTGAAGACACTTCGCCTTTGTATTTCAGGTGGTGCGTCAATGCCTGTTGCCCTTCTGCAAAACTTTGAAAAACGTTTTGGCGTTATCGTTTCAGAAGGATACGGTTTATCAGAAGCATCACCAGTTACTTGTTTTAATCCGTTAGACCGTCCTCGTAAACCAGGATCTATTGGCACAAATATTTGGCATGTAGAAAATAAAATTGTGAGCGAACTTGGTGAAGAGGTACCTGTTGGTGCAGTTGGGGAGTTAATTGTTCGCGGACCTAACGTTATGAAGGGTTACTATAATGCGCCAGAAGATACTGCGGCGACACTTAAAGATGGCTGGCTATATACAGGAGACTTAGCGAAAATGGATGAAGAAGGTTACTTCTATATCGTCGATCGCAAAAAAGATATTGTCTTAGTTGGCGGTTATAACGTATATCCTCGTGAAGTRGAGGAAGTATTATAYACTCAYGATTCGGTAGCTGAAGTTGTCGTAATYGGTGTTCCTGATGAAAACTTAGGAGAAGCAGTGCGAGCTTACGTCGTTCTGAAACAAACGAACGTAACAGAAGAAGARCTKATGCATTACTGCACGYTACATTTAGCGAAATATAAAGTGCCAAWGAGCATTGAGTTTTTAACAGAATTGCCGAAGAATACAACTGGTAAGTTGTTAMGAAGAGCTYTGAGAGAGAAGGCATTGCAAGTATAAAAATAAAGATATYCATCTCTATGACTACATGTTTAGAGATGGATATCTTTTTGTTTTTTAGAATTGACTAAGCTATAAGCCCATATATTTAAACCGTAATATGACTAATAAGGAGGAGATATACGTGGAGCAGAAGGAATTACGATTACGGAAAGTGCAATGTCTCATTTATGACATTATGGATGAAATGAATATGGAAAGTGAGAAGAAGAACTTAGAAACATTGCAAAAGGTAATTGATCACCTTTCAGGAGCGATTGAGGATTTAGTTGATCCATCAAGCACGTATTCTATCGATTATTTAGAGAGAAAGGTTCATACTGCTCATTATTTATTGTTTAAAAATGATCGGAAAGCATATTTATGTAGAAAATAAAAAAGATGGGCTTTTATTTTTTTTTGTTTTTTTTTTTGTTCAATTGATAATGATTAAAAAAGATGTATTCATATATTTGTTGTTGATGGTGAAAGGGAATAGTTAGGGATATTTGTATAAGCCCCTGAAGCGATAAAATCAAATTCCAAGTTGACACATATGAATTCCGGAATTAAAATGAAAAGAAATCAAACAGAATACAATAGAAGCTCATCAGAGAAACTGAAGGCGCACAACGTTCACTTTTGTGAATAG
>NZ_JBFTMA010000479.1:0-5836 GCF_056396725.1 Bacillus sp. 05T31 | reverse complement strand
CTCCACATGTTGCGCTCCCTCAAAGATGCCGTCACTCATCATGATAAGAAGATCACCCGTTTTTAATTGCTCACCAACCACATCAACTTCAACATCTTCAATGATTCCCATCGGCAAATTACTTGCCTCAATTTTCAAAATATTATTTCCGCGTTTAACAAAACTCGGCGTCGATCCAATCTTTAAAAACTTCGCACTCGCATCCCGCAAATCTACCATAGCCAAGTCAAGCGTTGTATACATCTCCTCTGTCGTCCTTAAAGAAAGAATCGAATTGATGGACTTAATCGCTATTTCTTCATCAATACCTGATTGAAGTATCTTTTGTAATAATTTTACCGTTTCCCTACTCTCCATATGAGCCCTTTGTCCATTTCCCATACCATCACTAATCGCAAGTGCATATTTACCAACGCTCAAATCCATCATCGCGTAGGAATCACCTGAAATAAACCCACCACCTTTTGCAGCTGTGGCCAATCCTGTATCAAGAGAATATGTCTTCGCTGAACCAAATGATATTAAACTGTGCCCATTTGGATATGAGGATTTCTCTTCATGCTTAACGACGATATTCTCTTTTAAAATATCTGAAAGCATTGGAGCAACCAACTTCTCACATTCCCCATGTTCATTAGATGCAGCCGGAATCAACATTTCAATATCAATACTTCCTCTATCTAAACAATAAATATCAACATGCTCCACTTCGACACCAAAATCACGAAACGCTTGTAAAATTTGCTCCTCCTGCGCTTGATGGTTCTCTCTTTCTCGTTGTATCTCCTTAGCGAAATCCTCCATCACTTTTGATACACCTAGTAATTGCTCCGCTACAATTCTACGATTTTCCTTCATTTGTTTTCTTAATTTCTGCCCCTCATAGAAGTGATCTAATTCACCTGCTACTAAATCCGTTACTTTCTTCCCTCTCACACAATGCTTGTCCCATTCACGAACTAACTTCCGATTATGCTGCAGCGTTCCTTCTTCTGTTTCACTCATTATTTGTTTCATATAATCGTATGTTTTATCAAAATTAACTACCCAACATTGATCCTTCTTAAAGCATGTTTGACATGTTTTTGCAGTAATTGTACTTAAAAATAAATCAGCTTCTGTTTCTTTATCTTCCTCCTCCACATACCCGTATACAGAAAAGCTATTAGACAAAGCAGCAAATACATTAGCAAATTGATTGATTTTGTTTGCTGTAACATCGCGCACTCTTCTTAAATATTGTTGTTGATCCTGTGAATGTTCCTGTGTACCCGGCATAAATTTAGCAATACGATCCATAACAAGCTTCGGTGTTAATAAGAAGAAAACAATCGCTACACCAGATTCAATTAAAGTTGTTACAATACTTGTTTGCTTGTCTACATATAATGTAATTAAGCTTGTACCAATTAATAAACCTAAACTAACTCCTATACGCTTCCCTTCTTTTAACAATCCCCCAAGCAATCCTGAAAAGGCAAGGAGACTAAGTTGAGACAAGCTCGCCACATTTGCTAAACTTAATATTAACCCAGTGACAACTCCTACCGTGGACCCTGTAGCTGCCCCTGCAATAAAGGCAAATACTAATACTAAATATCTAGTGAAAATATGTTGAATAGAAGCATCATAAACAAACCAATCCGTTGTGCCCGTTAAAACAGATGCTAGTAATATAATTAAACAAACAATTTCTTCTGTTTCTAACGCTTGTTGCTTCCCTTTCCTTTCCACTAAAAGCGGAACACTTTGTAAAAATATCATCGTTAATACGAAGCTAAGCCCCGCTTCGATCGTACTGACGAGCAGATCATACATGGTGACGGTTTGCTGTGCAAAATATACAACAACTAAATGTGCGGTTAATGCGGAGATAAATACTTGGAATGGTACAAGTCCAACAGTTTTACGTGTAAACCGACTAAAGAAGATATTATAAATAAAGAAGGTAAAGATAGATGCAAAAGTAAAAAATAAATTATCTATTGAAACTGAAAGTGCTCCCCCCATTAGGGCTAAGAACGCGAGCGGCATTTTATCTCGCTTCATAACATAAACAGCAGCAAAAAACGGCAATGCAAACGGTAAAATGTTTGTTAATATATATGCTCGTCCCAAAAGAAAACCAATAACAGCAATAATGAATCCCCATCTAAAGAAAACTTTTTCAAACTTCATTCGCAACTTACTCGTCCACTTTATTGTTCCAAGCTGACTTTCATTCATCGCCAATGCACTTGTATTCATAGTATTCCTTCCTGCTTTAGGCATATTTTTAACACCACCTGCAYAGTTTAATTACTGTTATTATAAAAGATGATTATTGGTTTTTTTGTCAAAACAACAGTTTTGACTTTTATAATCGTTCGACTTTTTATTCGAAATAAATCTACATATATACATAGTATTTAATTTATTTAAAGCGAGTTGAAAGAATGTTCAGAAAATATAGGGTGATTTTGTAGAAGTATTGTACGTCTTAATTTATATTTAACAAAAAAAGACCATGCAAATTTGCATGATCTTTTTAGATGACCCGTACGGGATTCGAACCCGTGTTACCGCCGTGAAAGGGCGGTGTCTTAACCACTTGACCAACGGGCCGTTAAATTAAATATAGCGGCGGAGGGGATCGAACCCCCGACCTCACGGGTATGAACCGTACGCTCTAGCCAGCTGAGCTACACCGCCATGTCGTCGTATTTAACGGACAATTAGTATATTACATCAGATATATTTTAAAGTCAATACATCTCAAAAACTTTTTTAAAAATATATTCTCTCACATAAAAAAGTACCCGAGTAATTACTCGGGGTACCTCTCTATATGTTAAGAATTAAACGGACTTATTATCCGCGACGTGCGCCACGGCCACCACGTTTAGATTCTGTGTTACGCTTTAAAGAAGTTAAACGATCTTCACTATCTTTTAAAAAGCGTGCCATCTTTTGCTCAAATGTTTCTTTTGGAGCTCGTTCGTTACCGCCACCGCGGTTATCTCTGTTGGAAGAACGATTATTACGTTGTGGACGTCCAGAACGTTGTTGATCACCACCACGTTGGTATTCACCGCGTGGACGATCTCCTTCTGTTTTTTCACGTTCTTTCGCTTTCTTAATAGATAGGCCAATTTTGCCATCTTTTTCAACATTGATAACTTTTACTTCTACTTGGTCGCCTACTTTTAAGTGATCGTTAATATCTTTCACATAATTATCAGCAACTTCACTAATATGAACAAGACCTGTTAAGCCTTCTGGCAGCTCCACAAAAGCCCCAAAATTTGTAATACCTGTTACTTTACTTTTGAACTTCATCTTTTAGATTCTTTTCTTTTTTCGTTAATGAATCCAGTTCTTTTTTCATGTCCTTAACTTTTGCTTCTTTTGCTTTAATGGAACTGTTTTGTTGATAAAACGTCACACTAATACTGGCAATAATTGTAAAAGCAAAGACAAGAAAAACCGCTAAACGGCGATAAAGTCGCTTCCTGTTCTCATCCGTTTGTATTATATGTTCTTTAACAGGATTTGGACTCTGTTTGTCGATTGTTCTTTGTCTCAGTTCCCTCATTTCCGAGGTCCCCCTAACTTCTTTTTTATACGCACCCATAATTGGAAGATATGTCCCTTCAATTTTGCTACATATTGCAGGAACCCTACATGCTTCATTATAAAAAGTTTAACACGATTAGGGAGAAGTTTCCATATGAGCGAAGCAATAAACCGAACAGGCGAGAAAAAAACTTTCCATATGAAAAGTAATATCCAAATCACCATTTTCCATAACACATGTCCAATTGAAAGCAGTATACGAAATAAGAATAATATAAATGCAATAAATAGCTGTGCTATAATAATAACAGGTTTTATCATGAGTAGCTGTATAATTCGAACAAAAAATTGTGTTGTTTGTACAAAAATATAGATGAGAAAATTTAACATCTTCATGTATAGTGCTTTCAATAAGCTTTGATATGCTGCAAAACCACATAGTAACGCCAAAAATACATATATACGTAGTTCGGCTTCATTTACACGCAGTAATACATAAAAAACGAATAATGCTTGGACAATCCAAAATAGTATATCATGTATAAATACAAGCCAACGTTTACGCTCTTGGCGTTTTAAAAACCGTTGGTATGTATCTAAAGAAGCACCAATCCAAGCACCCATTCCAATCATCGAAAGCATTGTATACAACTGAATTGTTAGGCTCATTTAAACAGCTTACTAAAGAAGCCTTTAGTTTTCTCCCCTTGGTTCTCATCAATATACAGCATTTCATGAACTTTCCCTTTAATTGATACAACACCCTTTTCTACATCTAAATTCTTCATTTGCAAATTTTGACCACGAATTGTTAAAAAACCCATTACAGTCTCGAGTAAAAACTCTTCGCTATCAAAACTCTCTACCTGCTTTACACCGGTAATATCAATTACACGCCTGCCACGCATAATAATATCATGCTCTAMMGAAACATTTTGTTGATTAGAAGACATAGGTGAGTAACCATTATTCACGAAAATCCCCCCATAGCTTTATACTAGCTAATAGTAATGTATGAAGGACTAACCTATTTTAGAACAAGCCTTCTTCCGCTTTCACCTTTTCCTCACGAACGAGACTATACATGTTTGCTGCATCTTCTTTTTTAGTTGTTTCTTTCAATTCATTTACTTTCACAGTTACTATTTTTTGCCCGAAACGAATTGTTAATTCATCCTCTACCTTCACATCTGAACTCGCTTTTGCCACTTGGCCATTAATCGAAATTCTTCCTTGGTCAGACACTTCTTTTGCTAATGTTCTTCTTTTAATTAAACGTGATACTTTCAAAAATTTATCTAGACGCATATCAAATCCCCCTATTAACGCTCTGTTTGTTTTGCCTCTTCCCATAAAATATCTAACTGTTCTAATGATAAATCTTGCATTTCCTTATTCATTTCAGCTACTTTTGCTTCCATGTATAAAAAGCGATCCATAAATTTCTCATTAGTTGAACGTAACGCTTCTTCTGGATCTAATTTATAATGACGAGCTATATTCACAAATGCAAATAGTAAATCACCAAATTCACCTAGCATCTTTTTCTCATCCATGTTTACAACTTCTTGTTGGAATTCTTGCCATTCTTCTAAGGCCTTCTCTATCATCGGCTGCACATCAACCCAATCAAATCCAACCTTTCCAGCTTTCTTCTGAATTTCATAAGCACGCATTAGTTGTGGCAAGCTTTTTGGAATACCCGCTAAAACAGATTCTTTCACGAATCCCTTTTCCTGTTTTTTAATTTCTTCCCAATTTGCAATCACTTCATCAGCATTATTTACATCCGTATCCCCAAACACATGCGGATGACGACGAACCATTTTCTCAGCTAAAGTCCGAATAATRTCATCTATAGAGAACCAACCTTCATCCTCTCCAATTTGGGCATGAAGCATAACTTGTAATAATATATCACCTAGTTCTTCTACTAAATGATCATCATCCTCTTCATCAATTGCTTCTAGCACTTCATACGCTTCTTCAATTAAGTATTTCTTTAAAGATTGATGAGTTTGCTTTTTATCCCACGGGCAACCATTCGGTCCACGAAGATCAGCAATAATTGCTCTAAGCACATCAAACTGCTGATATAAGGACGCACGTTCCTTAACTGGCGGTACATACACACTCGTTAAATTATTTAATTCTGTTTCGTGATCTAACATGTATAACGATACCTTTTTCACTTGCTCGAATGAAGTCCCTGCAGCTGTTACGATATACACTTCGTAATCATCTGGCAAAATCTCCATTAACGTTAGCTTCACATCTGAAG
>NZ_JBFTMA010000478.1:0-4813 GCF_056396725.1 Bacillus sp. 05T31 | reverse complement strand
GTCATTAATAAAGGTGCTGTAACAACAGTGATAAGTAAAAAAGGGGATCGGTATGAGGTTTCTTTTGCAAATCATGAGACAATACAAGCTGATTATGTCGTTTTAGCAGCTCCACATGATATCGCACAAACGTTATTACAGTCTAATGAGTTAAATGAGCATTTTAATAAATTTAAAAATTCATCGCTTATAAGTATTTACTTAGGTTTTGACATACTAGATGAACAACTACCGGCTGACGGCACAGGTTTTATCGTAACGGAAAACAGTGATTTACATTGTGATGCTTGCACATGGACAAGCAGGAAGTGGAAACATACATCTGGTAAACAAAAGCTATTAGTAAGAATGTTTTATAAGAGCACTAATCCAGTATATGAAACGATCAAAAGTTATAGTGAAGAAGAATTAGTACGAGTTGCTTTATATGATATTGAAAAGAGCCTCGGAATTAAAGGTGAACCGGAAGTAATTGAAGTTACAAATTGGAAAGATTTTAATTACGACATTGAATGAACAGTCAAAATAATAATATTGAATACATTTTATTTGTAATTATTTAACATTAATTGCAATCTTTTTATGATTGGCTTTATTCTCTTTAATAGTTAATGTTATTTTTCCAGATTCTTCAAATGAATACGGTGAGAGCCGATAAAGTTCTTTAATACTATGTTTTTCTTTTAATTTATTTGTAGGAATTAATGTTATATTAGGCTTCCATGTTTCCTGTTTACCTGAAGGGTAGTCTACTATTATTTCTGGATTATTTAATTGTATTGTTTCCCAAGAGACAAAATACAGTTCAACTTCTGCATCTTTTTTTAGTAATTCTTCTGAGAAATAACCAAACTCACCAACAGTACCAAAAACAGTGAAATTTTGATTTTGCAATTTAATATCTAAATATCTAGGTTGATATGTTGCTGCGTGATACATTCCGTATGAAAGAGAGAGTGTGGCAGCGATTAATATACCAACTGAAAATGTCTTAAAGCTATTTCCTTTAAAACTTGTCATCATAAATGAGTTTGGTGTGAATTTTTTTGCGAATAAAAAAATGAGTAAAATGAGCAAGAGGGATAAGCCAATGAAAATATACATAAAGTTTAAGCACCTCCGTAAGAAATATTTACTGTTTTTCTATATTTTAACATGAGAGGGTATAAATTAGGGGTGGTTTTTAGAGGGGAATTAATAAATACAACGAAGTTATATATTATTAATAGGATAAACATCGCTAGAAATATTTGATTTGTGGGACATTAAGGACTTTCCTAATTATAAATACTTTTTCTGCTATAATAATTTAGAATTGGAGCTATTACATATCCTGAAAATATAACTTCGTGTAATATGTTATCTAAATTAGGTTTTCAACAAGAAGGGCTGTTACGTGGATACATTCATCAAGGAAATAAACAACACGATGCATTAATGTATTCTATTGTACGAACAGATGTAGAGGATATTCATTATTAATAAAAAAGCCCCTCTTATTTAAAATAAGAGGGGCTTGTAAAAATCAACCTATTTTAGGTAATAAACGTTCTCCGCTTTTCATACTACTTTTACATAAAGGGCATTTAGGCTCTTCTTCAAATGAAAAGTTCTTTCTCATCCATCCTAAACAATCCTCTGATTCACATTCCCAAACAGGGGTTTGTTCTGGTGGTACTTCTGCTACATCGTTCTTTCGATTGCGATACATGTAACCACTCCTTTTATGTAAAAATTTTTAGTTATATATTAAAAAGGTTGTTAACCGAGCTGGTAACAACCTTTTTATTGATTGAATTATAGCTTTACAACGTTTTTAGCTTGAGGTCCACGGTTACCGTCTTCAACTTCGAAGCTAACTTCTTGACCTTCGTCAAGAGATTTGAAGCCGTCGCCAGTGATAGCTGAGAAGTGAACGAATACGTCGCTACCGTCTGCAACTTCGATGAAACCGAAACCTTTTTCGCTGTTAAACCATTTTACTTTACCTGTTAATGTCATGGTAATGCCTCCTAAAATTTAAAAAGATATACAATATGATCGGCCTTATTCGATTGAAAATAAAAGTTCACATATTATCAAAAATCCATAAGGAGTACAAAACATTCCTGATTGATACTTGATAATATGCAAAGAAAGTATAGTGCTAAATTGACCTTAATTACTATCTTACAACAAATGGTGGGAAATAGCAAGTGCTGGTAATACCAGTGAATGAATTGGGTGATACTGGTAAAAGGCACGAAGACATCTCTTTTATTTATATATTATTCCTAATCTGAATTTATTCCAAACAGAAATCATTTATTTTAAAAAATATGTTTAAGGGAAACGATATATATTTTAAGAATACAGATGATTACAATAATAAGGAGGATAGAAGAATATTGCTAAATAAACAATTTAAAATAATTGAAGCAGCAAAAGAAGGAAGAAGAAAAGTTCATCCTATTTTCGCTGTTATACTTGCAATTGTATTTTTAACTTTAGGTKAATTTTTCATGTTGTTTATGCTGTTTTTACCGAAAGCAGATACATCATTTGTAAAGGCAATTTATAATAATATTGAGATGATATTAACGTTTGGTGGGGCTATATTTTTTATTTTTTTATGGATTAGGTTTGTAGAGAAAAGGTCATTTTCATCCATTGGTTTTTGGAAAGTGCAATGGATGAGAAAGTATTTGAGAGGTGCGTTAATAGGATTTGTCTTCATTTCAATACCAGTAATTGTACTTGTATTAACAGGTATTGTAAAACTACAAATGCAACAAATTACGGCAACCGCCATATTTGGTATTGTAGGATCTTTAATTGCTTTTTTAATACAAGGTGCAACGGAAGAAATTATTGTACGAGGCTGGTTGTTTCCAGTTATTTCTGTTAGAAGTCGTATATGGGTTGGGATTATAGTGACGTCCTTTTTATTYGGTTTTCTTCATTTACTTAATCCAGGTATTACAATTCTTTCAATATCGAATATAATATTAGTTGGTGTATTTGCAGCTTTTTACGTATTAAAGGACAGTAGTCTTTGGGGGATWTGYGCRTGGCATTCCATTTGGAATTGGGCRCAATATAAYGTCTATGGTTTTGYAGTTAGTGGCATGACGATATATTCAACRCCRCTATTTAAACCTGTAACAAATGGGTCAGAAGTGCTTCATGGAGGCTCATTTGGTATTGAAGGTAGTATCATTACAACAATAATGCTTTCTATCGCTTCAATCGTTTTATGGAAACAGTTATGGGGGCGAAAAGTGAAACAACGAGATATTAGCTAATGAAAGAGGGAGAAAMTATGGGGATTRTAGCGTTTGAGGGAGCGAGCGCGGTGTATAATTAGGGTATAAAAAACCGAGAGTTCAACTTGTCCTCTCGGTTTCTGTATTGTTATTCATTCCTTTATTATATAATGCATTATTTTTAAACTATAAATACCAGGAAAGTTGGCTTAAATACAATATGTGCTATTTTTGTACGCATTTAAATAATAGGTAGAACAATTGTTCGATTGATGGTAAAATATTCTTGTGGGGATTCTGTTATTTTTAGAAAAAACTTTCTCAACATGATGTGAGAAAGAGTGAAACGAATGTTCTAAATTTTATGATAAGATGAAAATAATAAAATAAAAGAGCAAAAAGACCCACGGCGTTACAACTGGTGTGGCCGCACCAGTTGTAACGTTTTACCCTATCGCGTGTAGGGAAAACTTTCCATGAGTCAGCACTAAGTATAACATACTTTTCAGGCATACATAATTATTGTGGACGTTTTCCTATTGAAAAATAAAACGGGAGGAGTCTTGTGTTCTGATCCTGAGGAGGATGAACATGAAAGCTTTGATGAATGAGCTGAATAACGTGATACAGTCAAAGAACATGAGTGTACGGAAAATAGCAAAAGAGATTGGTATAAGTAGGACAACTATTTCTAACGGCCTAGAATTAAAAACTGGAGAAATGAAGTTTGATGTTTACGAGAAGTTAATACATTATGTATATAAAAATCCGTTGGAACAAACCCGCAAAGTAAAAGAATTTATATTAAAGTGCTCGACTAGCATGAATGTAAGAAAGGCTTTTAGTTTCTGTCAAGTGGCTGGAGAGTATGAGCTGATAGATTCTCTTATTGAAAAGCTCAGCGTAGTAACAGAAGATGAAAATCTGAAAAAGCTCCAAAATGATGTACATAAATATTTAAGTATATATACCTTGTACAATCATCGTAATATGAACAGAAAAAGAGGACAAACATTACTGGATGAGATTTACGAGAAACGTGTTTCTGCAGATTCCGATTGCCAAGTTTTATTGAATACGTTATTTATGGCTGCAGAATATGATGAGCAAAGGTATAGTGCGATGACGTCGTATGCAAAAGCTGCGGAAGCACATGTCGCTAACATGGACAACGGTTATATTAAATACTGTTTATGTATGCAACATAAAGAGCGAATTGCATATACTCAGTTACATGCTAACGAAATTGATAACTGTAGATCTAGTTGTTTGGAAATTATAGATTCCGAAATGAATTTCACAGTTGTCAAGGCTACAGCATACTGTTGTTTAGGTGAAAGTTACATCTTTGAGGATCAGTTAATGGCTGAAAAATTTATATTAAAAGCTATAAAATGCCTTGAAGGAATAAGCTCGCCTAAAGGGACTCAAAAATATACATCCTTTAAGACAACTCTTGCATTTTTGTATATCGAGTTTGGTTTTAACTTAGAAAACATAGATTTTAATTTTATCAGTGATGGAGATTTAGCTTATTATGAGTGTTTATATGGTGATAAGAAAAAGGG
>NZ_JBFTMA010000477.1:0-3507 GCF_056396725.1 Bacillus sp. 05T31 | reverse complement strand
GTTATAAGAAGAGCAGAACGTTGTATAGTGTCATTGCAAAAAGAAGGAGAAACCAATGAAATTGTTCTAAAGTATATAAATAGGTTATCTGATTATTTATTTGCGCTTGCTAGAGTAATAAATGCGCGTTTACAAGTGAAAGATGTGGAGTATAACCGCAGTGCACTTGTTTTTCGTAATAAAGAAGAGAAGGAAGTGGAGTAATACACTTTCTTTTTTTTGTATACTTTTTTATGTAATATCCCACAATAGAGAAGGTATGACGGTTATTAGAAAACGGAGGATGTATATGAAAGCGTTAAAATGTGGCGTGGTGATATTGAGTGTATTATTTTTATCTCAATTACATGTTTACGCTGAAGGGAATCAGTGGATATGGCCTGTTGATGGGCAGATAAGTGATTATTTTGKGACAAGACATGGGAAACACTATGGTATTGATATAGCTGCGCCTATTGGAACGCCTGTTGCAGCTATTCAAAATGGTAAGGTGACAAAGTCTTATTTCTCAAGTAGTTATGGAAATGTTGTGTTTATTAAACATGGAGAATATGAGGCTGTTTATGCGCATTTAAATAAGAGATATGTAGTTCAAGGTGATAACATTTCAAAAGGAGAGCTAATTGGAGAGGTAGGGAATACAGGAGAATCGCGAGGAGCGCATTTACATTTAGAAGTGCATCAAGGGATATGGACGATGGAGAAAAGGAATGCGATGAATCCGTTGCTTGTTTTACATGAACAAAAAAATCAAGTTGTGTCATCATCACTATATATTGTACAAAAAGGTGATACTTTAGTTGGTATTGCCCGGAAATTTAGTATGACAGTTGAGGAAATTAAAGTGAGGAATGGATTGCGACAAGAGCAAATCTATCCGAACCAACAACTATACGTCAAGTAAAGGCAACGTCYCAAAAGCATAACTTTTGAATAAATTTATTTTYTTCTTATTTAAGATTGCGATAGTAAATGAAATTATATCGACAAAAATTTATATCGAACATAGCTATTATTATATCGATATTTCGACAAGAAATATCGACTAACAATAAAATGCGACAGTAAGAGCAACCTATTCCTAACGAAAAACCGTCCCAAAAGATCTTTTGGGACGGTTTCTTTTACCAAAAAATAAAGACACATATAAATCCAGAAATAGCTAAGTAGCTATATAAGTAAAAGACTTTTGTTCTTGTTTTTTCTTTTGTCCGAAATAGTACGATAGTTGGTTCGATTAGACCAATTGTAAGACAAAGTAAACCAAGAAGCATCAAGCCAATTGAAAGAGAATACAGGGCGATTTGTGGTGCTTGAAATGGAATCATCCATTTTAATAAAAATGCAATAAGTGCAGTGTAACAAATGCTACCGATGTATTTATTCAATGGTGTATCAGAACGGAAACCAGGAAGTTTCTTGGAAAACGGACGGGAAACAACTTCCGTTTGTAAAGATGTATGTTCTTCAATTATTTTTTGAGCTTCTTTTCCTTTTTGGAAAAGGGATAAAATCCAGTTTCGCTCACCTTGGAAAATAAATTGAGAAGTTGTTAAATAGTGATCAACTTTTACCTTATTCCAACTCTTCCATGGATGACGCTCACACAATTTTAATTTACTTTCTGTTTTTTTATCATACTGATAAATACTTATGCCATCTTGGTCAAAAGTAGCGTAGTATGTCTCTCTTGAGAATGTGCCTAGATCAATTGGACAGTAGAAAAGTAATTCTTTTTTCAAATAAAAGTATTCTTTTCTTAAGTTCTTTTTCATTGCTTCTCGAATAGAGTGTCTTTTATCTTTCTTCATGACATTTCCTCCATAACTCAGAAAATGTTCTTATCTTAACAATTCAACATCTTATCACTTTTGACGACATATGACTAGGGGGATTCATAAGAGAAATACCGAATTATAAAAAATATGGGTTGTATTGTAAAATATAGTGATCGTTTCTTTAATTATGTAAAATTAATAACTTATTTATAGTAAGTTACACTTTTTTTGTTCACAATACGATCATGTTGTTGTATAATGAAGTGGAAAATAGAATATCGGTCTATCTTCGGGGCAGGGTGAAAATCCCGACCGGCGGTGATGAACATTTAATAATTTCGTTCTAAGCCCGCGAGCCGTTAAGGCAGGATTTGGTGTGATTCCAAAGCCGACAGTACAGTCTGGATGGGAGAAGATGGAGGTTCAAGCGTTCAAAAAAGATAAGTATTTGAACGTCTGTTTGATGTGCCTTAAAATTCTCCCTTTGTGTAAATCACAAAGGGTTTTTTCGTTCTATGAAAAAATAGGCATAGCAGAACCTTTCCACTTTCCATGAGAAGATCGATGGAAAAGGAGAGAGAAAGATGAAACAAAAAAACAGTGTAGTGCAGATGGTGAGTGTAGCGATGCTAAGTAGTATTGCGTATTTACTAATGATGTTGGATTTTCCATTCCCAGGGCTTCCGCCATTTTTAAAAATTGATTTTAGTGATGTGCCAGCTTTAATTGCGGCRATAATTTTYAGTCCAATTGCAGGTGTAATTGTAGAAGCGATAAAAAATATTTTGCATTACGGAATTCAAGGAAGTTTAACGGGAGTACCAGTAGGAGAAGTAGCAAACTTTATAGCGGGATGTTTATTTATTGGTCCAGCAGCATTCTTATTCCGAAAGTATCGCACAGTAAAAAGTTTAACGACAGGATTAATGCTAGGTACAATTACTATGACAGTTATTATGAGTGTGTTAAACTACTTTATTATTTTACCAGCGTACACTTGGTTTTTAAATTCACCAGCTATGTCTAGTGATATTATGCGACAAACTATTGTAACGGCGATATTACCGTTTAATGTAATTAAAGGAATTGTTGTAACAATTGTATTTGTAGCATTATTTTCACGCTTGAAAGTATGGGTATTTGCAAAAATGAAAAATGCTTAAAAATATTAAACCATTGGCAGCGTAACTGCTAATGGTTTTTTTGTTAGTGAGAATGAAAAAGAGTGCAAAAAATCCCCCTCATAAGTATGAGGGGGATTTTTTGAAGTTAATAAAAGACTATTCGAATTTTAAAGAGTCGCCATCAAATGATTCGTCAGCAACTTTAATTGAGTCAGTTGGACAACCTTCGAATGCATCCATCATATCTTCAATTAATACATCTGGAATTTCAACGATACCTTGGTTATCGTCTAATGTTACAAATGCAATGCCTTCATCATCATAGTCATAAATGTCTGGTGCAGCAGCACCACAAGCACCGCATGCAATACAAGTATCTTTGTCAACGATTGTATATTTTGCCATATTTTTTCCCTCCTGATAATATGTATGTGAAAAGTTCGCCAAAAAATTATAATCTTATTGTAAAACGGTTTTAAAAACTTTTCAACATAAAATTATAATGATAATGCTTATCAATTAGAGTGTCAACTTATTTTTGAATTATTTCATAAGATTTTCAAAATACTTAAATGTTATTTCGTTTGATACAATAGAATATATAC
>NZ_JBFTMA010000476.1:0-3516 GCF_056396725.1 Bacillus sp. 05T31 | reverse complement strand
GCTTAATTATGGTATTTTTAAGTTTACATAATATTATTATGATTAATAATGCATTTTTAAAAAGTACTAGAGACAAGTAATATAATTCATAGTTATAGATTTTATTGAATCTATTATGTTATTTCAAATTTACGTATTACATGTTAAAGAATTAAAAGTAAATTTCAAAAATATCTCTATTAATTTATGAATTTTTATAATATCTGTATTAGAAATTTAGTGGTAAATTATACGATTTTATAACAAAATACTATATTTTTCTTGGTAATAGCGGTAAAAAAACATCAAACGTACCCAGGTAATATATCTAGTATTCTTTTTTGTATAATTTGTTTAATTGGATATACGGAGTTATTATTCAATGTAACCATAAATAATTGAAAAGGAGATTGGAAATTATGTTTAAACCAAAAACAAGGAGAAGAATAAAACAAATTTTTGTAATTACAGCGGCCTGCACCATGCTTTCAATGTTTGGAACACCAATTTCTAGTACAGAGGCAGCAATTCGATCTCATGCCCCATCAGTTTATGTAACACCACAAAATACTGCTGCTTCAGATATTATTAGCATAGACTGGTCACCAGTCCAAACGGCACCTTATACGTATTGGGCTGTACATAACTGGAATCAGGGAGGAGAGGGTGGCGGTTATGCGGGCTTCCAACAACAAAGCGGTTTTGATCAAACCGGTAAACGTACCCTTCACTTTGCACTTTGGGATCCAATAGCATCAAACCAAGCAATAAAAGCTGAATATTTATCGCCGACTTCAGAAGCCAGTAGATTTGGGGGAGAAGGAACAGGTCTGAAGGTTCAAACAACTTATAATTGGAAAGATAGTGAATGGTATCGAATGACTMTACGTTCTTGGCAAGAAGATGGCCATACAAAGTTTGGCCAGTGGATAAAAGATAATAAATTAAATCAATGGAAGTTAGTTGCTATTATGGATCATCCAGTTGCGAATGTTGCATTCAACTATGGTCTATCGATGTTTCAAGAGGACTGGGCTGGTAATGGACAAGATGTAAGAGAAGCACGTCTTAAAAATGGATATAGCAGAAAAGTTTCAGATAAACAATGGAATTCTTGGAATAATCAGCGTATTTCTGGGCAGCATGATAGTTCTTATCAATATGATGGAGGGGCAACTTCAGAATATGTATGGGTAAAAGCAGGTGGAAATACGCAATCAACTATTGGTACTGGAAAGACTTTTAACTTAAATCAACCTAGTCAACCAGAGATGGGGAATTTGGATTTTGATATTCAAAATATTCGTTTTGAAAATGAAAAATTAAATGTGTCTTGGAAATTGAAAGAACAAAGTACTCCCCAGTTTAAAGGGAAAATTGAAATCTATGACAATGAAAAGTTAACGGGACAAGCTTTGAAAGTAATCGACAATATTAAGTCCTATCAAACTGAGGTAAGTCAAATTATGCAATTGCCTCAAACAGCTTATGCTAAAATTACATTAACAGATATATTTGATCGAACTGTAGAGAAAAAAGTAGCAATTACAAATGGAAATTCTGATATTTTAGTAGGGAATCAATTTGCATGGTCCCTAAAAGGAATTAGTGATTTCGAGTTTGCTAAAATCAATTTCCATAAGTCGAAAGAAGAAATGCAAATTGACTTAAAAGTAGGCGTACCGCATCATTATTTTAATGAAACATATGCGAGTATTAAAGTCCAAAACTCATCCGGTAGCGTTATATACAATAAGGAAATCGTAGGGAATAGACAACAAAATGCCGAAACCCAAACTGTGTCTGTAAAAGTGGGAGATTACATTGAATTAACTCATATAGAAGGAGACGCAGTAAATGAAAAGACACGCGCAACATTAATGAATCTTGAAAATAACAAAAATGAGACTATTGGAAAGACAGCAAGGTATCAGGTTACAACAGAGGGCTTAAAAAAAGTAGAAAAAATGCCAGAGACAACAATTTTAGACGGAAAACAATTTGCATGGTCATTAAAAGGATATAGTGATAGAGAAATTGCAAAAGTAGATTATAATAAAACAGCAGAAGAGCTGAAAATAAAATTAGAAGCTGGCATACCGCATTCGTACTTTAATAGTACATATGCAAGTATTAAAGTCCAGAACTCATCCGGTAGCGTTATGTACAATAAGGAAATCGTGGGAAATAGACAACAAAATGCTGAAACCAAAACAGTACCTATAAAAGTGGGAGATTATATAGAATTTACTCATATAGAAGGGGAAGCAGCAAAGGAAAAGACACGAGCGACTATAACTAACCTTGAGAATRGWAAACAGGAATATATAGGTAAGAAAAGAATATATCAGGTTACATCTACAGGATTAATAAGACAATAAATGTATTAAAAAGTTGGGGGAATCCTCAACTTTTTTTATTGAAATAAAAGGTTCTGGTGTAAAAACTTCAAAGTAATTACAAGTAATCTCTAAAAYTYGGACATACTGATACTATTACTCTAAAAAGGTGTGTGATCGGTATGGAAAAGAAAAATYGGTTCAAATGKAAGCACTATCAGCCTGATATTATTTTATTAACGGTAAGATGGTACCTACRGTACAACCTRAGTTTTCGTGATTTGGTGGAAATRATGGAGGAACGGGGTTTATCCATTTCTCATACAACGATTATGCGTTGGGTTCATCAGTATGGTCYTGAATTGGACAAACGGATCCGACGTTACCTCAAACAAAYAAATGAYTCTTGGAGAGTCGATGAAACATATATCAAAGTAAMAGGTCAATGGATGTACCTGYATCGTGCTGTTGATTCGAAMGGAAAMACAATCGATTTTTKCCTAAGCAAAACAAGAAATCATAAGGCTGYAAAGCGCTTTTTCAAGAAAGCTTTGCSGTCTTTTCATGTTTCAAAGCCACGTGTGATAACAGTCGATAAGAATCCAGCTTATCCTACAGCAATTGAACAGTTGAAAAAAGAAAAAAGCATACCTAATGGTATGCGACTTAGACAACAAAAGTACTTAAATAACATAGTAGAACAAGATCATCGCTTTATAAAGAAGCGAATCTATTCTATGCTAGGTCTTAAATCTTTTGACACAGCTACATACATTCTTTCTGGAGTAGAAGCCATACATATGATTAAAAAAGACCAGATGGCTTTATGGAACCAGTCTGTCCAAAATCAAAAAGAATTCATCCACCAATTGTTTGGACTTGCAACATAAGATACGATTYCGTTAGGAATATATATATATGCTTTATTYTCTTTTGTTTTATTTTTGCACCAGAACCATTTTACTTAACGCACGTATTACGAAAGAATCTCAAAAAAAGTATGAGCACTATTCTAATAAAGGGCGTATTTAAAATGATACATAGCCTGAAAGGAACAACCTAGATGTACATGCAAAGTATCCCTATATCATTACCTATTAACTAGTAAAAAAGAATCGTATATAAATAATTTTTTAGTAATTTAGGAATACTAGTAAAAAAGAATCGTATATAAATAATTTTTTAGTAATTTAGGAAT
>NZ_JBFTMA010000475.1:0-3520 GCF_056396725.1 Bacillus sp. 05T31 | reverse complement strand
GGAGTAGCTAATGAAAGTATGAAACAAGTTAATACGCAACAACAAGAAAAGAAAAAGGAAACATCACCAGCAAAACAAAAAAGACCTGATGGAAAGCCAGTAGGAAAAGTTGTTTATTTAACATTTGATGACGGTCCAAGCGAATTGACTGGGAAATTTTTAGATGTACTAAAAGAGCAAAATGTTGCTTCGACATTTTTTATGCAAGGTAGTAATTTACAAAATACAGGTTTTCAGGAAAATGTAAAACGAGCAGTAAAAGAAGGACATTATATTGGTGCACATAGTATGACACATAATAGTGATAAGCTATACAAAAAGGGACAATTTGTACCAGAGATGAAAGAAACGTTAGATCTTATCCATAATATTACGGGAACAACTCCTAAACTAGTTCGCCCACCATATGGATCTGCACCAGGATTAAAGGGTGAGGAAATTCGTAATCAAATTGTAGAAGTTGGAATGAAAGTTTGGGATTGGACAATTGATTCAAATGATTGGAAATTAAAAGATAATCCCCAGCAAATTATAGAGGATGTAAAACGTACAACAACAGAAGATGTAGAAGTAGTGTTAATGCATGAAAAACCACAGACATTACAAGCACTTCCAGAAATCATTAAATTTTATAAGGAAAAAGGATATGAATTTGGAGTATACAATGAATCGGATCATTTTCAACTAAATTTCCAGAAAGATCAACGTCTATAGTATATACATGGTTATCTTTAAAAATTGGTTTTTATCAGTAAAAATGTTATCTAATTTTACTAATAAAAGCACTGTAAGGAAGGAAATTGTATATGATTAAAAAAATAATTACAATCCCATTGATAGGTATCATCGCTTTATCAGCTTGCGGAAATCCAGATAGTCAGAGAGATATTACTAGTCCAGTCTCTAAAATAGACTCTTCTTCTACCACTTTTGAAAAAGAGCACATCTCTTCGTCTAATATAGATACTTCGACATTTAAATCTATTTTTAAATCAAGTGTATTCTTAGGGGATTCCATTACAGATGGACTTCATGATATTGATATATTAGACGAAGAAAACATTGTAAGTGGTATAGGGAAATCAATTGGAGATGCTCAAAAAAATATAGAGCAAGTAGTTAATCAAAAACCGAAAAATATATTTATTTTACTTGGGTTATGTAATCTTAGTGAAACAAAAGAAGCTGCAATAACCCAATATTCTCAACTGATTCAAAAAATAAAAGAAAAATTACCTGATACAAAAATAAATATCCTATCAATTACACCAGTTACACCAGAACGTACACAAAAAGAAGAGCGTTATAAAAACATTAATGACTTTAATGCAGGATTTAAAGTGTTAGCAAAGAAAGAACAAGTGAATTTTATCGACTTGTCCCCGATATTTAAAGATAATCCAGACCTCTATGTTAAGGATGGCATCCATTTTAAATCTGAATTTTACCCGATTTGGTTAGAATATTTAAAAAATCAATTAAAATAAACAAAAAAGTGCTTTTATTATTAAGTTATTACTTTTAATGTGTTTAATGTTTAAAGTTAATATAAAAAGGAAGTGAACTATTGCTAGCTACAATAATTCGCTTCCTTTTTTGTTTAAACCAACACATATTCCCTATCTTGAAATCGACCGTTAACAAACCATTTCAGGGGTTATTAAACACATTTTTTTCAATCAAATTTCATATTCAATCTCAGAAATATAAGCATCAAATTATTCTTCTGTTAAGTTATTTAATAACTAATTTTCAAACTGTTGATTCTTTAAATTATATCTATATAATCTGCATCTCATCTTTACCTATAACGCTTAATCTATATTTTGTAAACGAAAGGTTCGCATTGAAAACAAAAATAACATTGCTATATACACCATCGCTTACGAAATAATGACTTGAGAGGAAGATAGAAATGTTAAAGAAAGTATGTGTTTGTCTACTTACGGGGGCCATTGCATTGACCTCCGCAGCCTGTGTAAATAACGGGGCTGAAAAACCATCAAATAAGGTTACTCAAAATGCTACGCATGAAAAACCATCGAAAGATAGTGCGTATAAACCTATTTTTAAAAACAGTTTATTCTTTGGAGATTCTATTACTGAAGGAATGATTGATCAAGAATTAATCGAAGATAAAAATATTATTGCTGACAAGGGGAAAGTTACAGCAATGGCTATAGAGGAAGATGTTAACAAAGTAGTAGAAAAGAAACCTGAACATATTTTTATGAGCTTTGGAACGAATGATTTACTGATGCCTATGGACCTCGAAGGAAAGCCTATCGAAAATCCAGTTAAGTTTTCAATAGATAACTATTCCAAATTAATACAAAAAATAAAAGAGAAACTTCCCAATGTAAGCATACACCTTTTATCTGTTACACCAGTTACAGATAGCGTATTACAGGAATATCCGCAATATAAACATATTGATGAATATAACGTGAAACTTAAAGAATTAGCAAAAACTGAGAAAGTAGAGTACATTGATTTATCTCCAATCTTTGAAAAAAACAAAGATGTTCATGATACAGATGGTGTGCATTTTAAAGCTGATTATTACAAGATACTACTTGAACAATTGAAAGGCTCTGTTAAGTAGTACCTATATTTGAAATTTACAGTTCTTATGTAAGGACTGTAAATTTTCAAGAAAAAATAATTGTAGGAGGTGAAAGAACAATGGTGTTCAGTAGTTTGATTTTTCTTTTCATATTCTTACCATTAGCTCTTATTGTTTATTATGTATCACCTAAAGTTCTTCGGAATTTGATATTATTTATCATCAGTCTCATTTTTTATGCATGGGGTGAGCCAGTGTATATAGTCATTATGATATTCTCCACTATATTTGACTATATTAATGGCATACTTATCGATAAGTATAGAAATCGTAAAGGTATCAAAAAGGCAATATTTATTAATTCTATTGTAATAAACTTAGGAATACTGGGATTCTTCAAATATTATGGTTTCGTAATAGAAAATATCAATACTCTTTTCAATTTAAATATTCAGGTCGAAACGCTTCCTCTTCCGGTGGGAATCTCATTCTATACTTTCCAAACGATGTCTTATGTGATTGATGTTTATTTAGGGAAAGTACAAGCGCAAAAAAATATTATTTCTTTTGGTACTTATGTTACGATGTTTCCTCAACTTGTTGCAGGCCCTATTGTGAAATACAGTGATATCGATAAACAATTACAAGAAAGAAAAGTAACATTAGATCGTTTTGGTGAAGGTATGGAATTATTTATTAGAGGACTTGCGTTAAAAGTACTTTTAGCTAATAATATAGGACTTCTTTGGACAAGCGTAAAAGCAACTTCTATATCGGAACTTACGATCCTTACAGCATGGATTGGGATTATTGCTTTTGCTTTCCAAATTTATTTTGACTTTAGAGGATATTCAGCTATGGCTCAAGGGTTAGGCAAAATGTTTGGGTTTGACTTTCCAGAAAACTTTAATTATCCCTATATATCAAAAAGTGTAACTGAGTTTTGGCGTAGAT
>NZ_JBFTMA010000474.1:0-3526 GCF_056396725.1 Bacillus sp. 05T31 | reverse complement strand
GTTGATGTATATGTTGTTGACGGTTTTGTTCCGAATAATCTAACTGGAAGTGACGTATATTTCGAATGTGCTAAACCTGACAATACTTCTGTGAGAGATAAGAATGGAATCACTATGATAGATGCAGCTAAAGGTCATTTCGAATACACATTCCCGACGCAAACATTCGCATCTGTGGGGAAATCTAAACAAGCGTATTTCACTGTGGAGAAAAATTCAAATGTAAAAGCTACAACTCAAGATTTTATCATTGTTTCATTGCCTGATGCATTAACTAACAGAATTCCATCTAAAACTTATATTTCTCAATTAGATGAGTTAATTAAACAATTAGAACAAATGCAATTAGATGTATTGAATAGTGAAGCCTATAGAGAAGCTCATGACGCAAAAGAATTTGCAGAACAAGCTAATAAATTATCTACTAGTGTACAAAAACAATTAAACGAAATTGTTATTAATGGTGATTCCTCAGTTGAAGCGGCACAAGCTAGGGTTGATTTAGATAATTATACATTTCAAAATTTAAAAGAACGTTTAGACGTTGAACAAAATAAAGTTAAGATTTTGAATGAAAAAGTATATAGTGTTACATCTTATGAAAAATTGCGAATTGCCGCAGGGAGTGATTGGGATTATAGAGCATCTATTCAAAAGGCTCTTGATGATTGCGAATCGGGCGGTGGTGGTATTGTCCGTATTAACAAAATTTATTCCATTTCTGTTAATATCAAGGTTCCATCTAATACTATTTTAATCGCAACGAAAGGCGCGGGAATAAAACGTCTAAATGGAACAACAGGGAAAATCATTACCAACAAAGATACTGTAAACGGCAATACGAAAATATCTATTATTGGACTTGAAATTGAAGGAAATCAAAGCGCTGGAGTGGAGCGAGATGCAGGGATTCACCTTGTTTTATGTACTGATTCTTACATCGCGCAAAACACAATCAAAAATACAAAAGGTGACGGCATAACAATCGGTAATATCACAGGCGGCGTGATCGGAACTTGTTCAAATGTCACTGTATCTCACAATACCATTGATAATGCAGGGCGTATGGGGATTGCTTTAACAGATGCAAAAGACTGTGATATTACTTATAACCGTATAAAGAATCTTTCGAATGCTCCATTGGATATGGGGATTGCTATCGATTTAGAACCAAATTTTGACGGACAGTATTGTCAAGATAATATCGTAGAAGGAAATTACATCGAAAACTGCAAAGGTGGTATTTATCTTGCAGCGAGAGAAAACGTTACTGCTGTAAAAGGGAATAAGATTATTAATAACTTTATACGTAATATTACAACTGAACACGGAATATTAACAGCCTATTCACAAACGGAAGTTGTGGGGAACAAATTAGAAAACATCGCAAAATACGGAATCTACGCTGGTACAGGTGGCGTTGTTCAAACAAACGAAATGCGAATAGAAGATAACCGCATTATAGATGCCAGCGCGTCTAGTAATGCAGGGTACAGTTGTATTCGATTAGAAAACGTTGTTCATAGTATTATTCACGATAACATCTTTAGAAAGTCAACAGGGGCAGCTAATATTGCTCAATATGCGTTTTCTGAAGATGTTTTATCTGGATACAACTCATACAAAGGAAACCATGCTAGACAAATCGGAATTGCTTACAGTGCACAACCCACATCTAAGGTATCCCACAATGTATGGAATGAATCGGCAGTTAATAATGTGCATGAAGGATTTGTGACGTTAGGAGATATCAAACTAAACGGAACAAAGCTACAAATAGGTTCGGGTAGTTTAACGGCTAATATTTATCACGCATCGAGCGCACCATCATCTGCGGTGGGCGTTGATAATGATATCGTCTTTGTAATCGCTCCTGCGATTGGTACACCGGTTGGATATAAAAAAATTAGTGGAAGTTGGTATCCATTCGGACAGGTTCGATATGTAACAGATATTTCGATTGCACCTACCTTTTTGGGGCAAGAAGCGCTCGTGTCAGGTGTTTGGTATAAGGCAATCGGAACAAGTAGCGCAGCTGATTGGAGAAAAATAACATAGATAACAAAATGAAGCTTACTTACGGTAGAATTATTTTGAACAAAGTACGGATCTTATAAAAAGATGATAATTCAGTTAATTTAAAGTTAATAATTGTAGACTTAGGTATATAATTTGAATTAAGAAAGTGATACGTTGGGAGGAGACATATGGAGAAAAAACTAATTTTCAACTTGCTTGATGGACTTTATGCATTCGATACAGGTAGTACAGATTGTGGAATACAAGACGAGATCTTAAGACAACAAGTAATAGACTATCTAGATAACTTAAATGAAGATGAATTTCGAATACTCATGTCCAATTTTATTCGGGAAAGCTTTGTTAGCCATGAAGCTATACAAAAAGGATACGGAATAGAAGATGTAGCAGCTTTTATAAAATGGCTAGATCGTTTTATGGGGATAGAACTCTAAAATTTTACAATTTTACCCTAAAAATATATACTTGCTGTTAAAAGGAATAAATTTAGGGGTGTAGATATTATGAATAGCGATAATCCAAGTAGGGCAATTCCTCAACCTATTCAACGAGAAGTTAGACAACGCTGCGGATTTGGTTGTGTAATATGTGGATTTCCCATATATGATTATGATCATATGAAAGAATGGTCTAAAGTAAAAGAGCATGTAGCGGAAGATATTACATTGCTTTGCCCAGAACATCATCGTGCAGTAACTACAGAGATATTACCTCGCGAAGCAGTTTTAGAAGCTAATAAAAATCCTTTTAATCTTCGTCAAGGTCATAGTAAACCTATGGGACTGTATTATGTAGGTGACACTTGTGAATTTTTTATTGGAGGAAATCGATTTATAATGGATTCTTCAGGGGGAGAACAAGGGCAAATTGCACCAATTATAGTCGATGGTATTCCCTTACTTGATTTCATTTTTGTAAATGGGCAATTACTGTTAAATATTCAATTGTTTGATGAAAATAATGAGATAGTTCTTCTTATCAAGGAAAATCAGCTTGTATACGGAATTGAATCATGGGATATACAGATGGTTGGTAAAACTTTAACTATTCGAGAGAAGGCTAGAAAGATTCTTGTTAATATAACATTTGAAACACCGAATAAGGTAATTATCGATAAAGCTCGATTATTATGCAATGGCGCTGAGATTCTTATCAAACAAGATGTAATGTCAATCGGAAATAATATGTGTCACATAAAAGGTTCTAAATTCCTAAATACACCAATTGGCGTGTGCATAGGGAATAATCCTTACCCAGTTGGTGTTGGAATTAACCTTCCGTATATGAATAGATATTCAAAACAGTCTGAGGAAAATAGGGAGCTAGAGAAAGACATTTTGAAAGAAATGCAAACTCAATAAAATACGGCTTTTATAACAAAGAGGGGCCATTTCGCTTCTCTTTTTACTTTGAGGAGATGGGAACAGTGGAAGATGCAATTTTTAATTCAGTTATTCAGCAGGAAGCATTCGCATCTTTATTCATG
>NZ_JBFTMA010000473.1:0-3534 GCF_056396725.1 Bacillus sp. 05T31 | reverse complement strand
AATTTTCCCAATAATACATACATAATTCATATAGTTCATTTTCGATAAAAGCGCATAGAGTAATTACAAATGATGAATAAAATAACTGTGGTAATCTCTCTATATCCCTATACATAATTCTTTGATATTTTATATCAATGTTTATATGTTCTAAAGTACTTAATGATCGTTCAACCATTTCATTTAAAGAACCTGCGTAACGCGCATTTTTATACTCATGCCAAACTTTATCTTGCAAAGATGTTAAATAAGAATTTGTTTTTTTTATGTGTTCTCTCATTATTTCTAAATTAACACCTATCATAAGCATTCTATCACTGTGTTGTTGTAACAAAAAAGTTCATTCCCTTCTACTGCTGTTTTGAGTTGAAAATGTTCTGTTAATATAAATGTTATGTTATTAAATGAATTTAGATTAGAATTATATAGTTATCAAAATTAGATAAACCGTATTGTAGAAGATTGGAATATCTTTGATATTAATGCCATTATAACAAATCACTCATTATCGATACGAACATTGCAGTTTGAGTAAACTCATATATGAGGGTATTTTTTATGTTGAATTTCAATTTGTGGAAACTATATATAGATTATACTAGCTTATACGATAGCGGAATGATTAAATAGGGCATTGTAAGATTTGAACGATAATATTAAATGGATAATATTGAAAAAAGTAAATACTCAATGAATTATATATGAGTTATAATGATAGATATAAAATAAGCACTCTAAGCTTATTAGCAAACCAATAACAAATATCAAGGGAGGGGAAAAGGTGATTTGTTTATTTAGATTAGAATTAAAAAATAAAAAAATAGATTTTATTTTAAATAACAAAATAGAGGAAGTTATAACTCCTTATCACAATGAATTGTTGCAACCTTTAATTAATTCTCTGAGCCAAACTTTATATTTATATCATCAATTTAGTAAACATTCTACTATTTTATCTTGTCAAGTCTCAGGTAATAAGCAATTAGAAATAATACTAAGTAAGGGATTAGGACAATATATAGACGTTAATACAAGGGAGGAAATTTTTTTGGGAAGTGGTAAAAGTATAGCGGATATTTTGATGCAGTTTATAGATTTTCCTATGACAATGACACCTGAATAATGTTTTTTTTGTATATTGTTATATGAAATTTTATTTCTTTTTATTATTTAAGTATAAAATAATTTTTATGTAACAACCCAAGCAGCGAATATTCCTTATCTGTCTTTAAATACTATTTTAAGCTTTACGAATGCTTAAACCTATAAAAAAACACGTGTAATCCTCGTCTTCCAAGTGAAAATAGAACTAGATTAACACTCCATATACACAATACTTCAATTTCATTTTAATTTTCTTTAAGCATAGATTTTAAAAAAGTTAACAAACAAAAGGGAAAGACAGAGTAGTCATTTATCTTTCCCGCATAAAACATATTGTTATCTTCCTTTACTATTAGGAGTTTTTCTTATTAATTTTCTAATAGAATTTTATGAGGTTTGGTGATATATCAAATGTGTTTCTTTATGTTGTGAGAGTTCCTCAAAAAAACAAATATCGTTATAAACATAATAATTACTAACCCAAAAACAATAAAGGGATTTAGGCCGTCACCGTCACTGATGATCCCTTTAATTGTTCGCCATTGTATATATAAAGATAAAATTACTGTTTCAAAACCTAGTATGACTCTCATTAAACGGTCATTTTTATAAAGCTTCATAGATTTGTTAAATGAACTAGGTGAAGAAAAAAAGTGATTCTTAGTTAGCTTAGAAGAAAGTAACAAGGATACAAAAACAACTATAGATATCCCGAAAAATAGTATCATTTCTGATTTATCTCCATATCTATCTGCATTCCCCTGACCATTAAAATGCATTGGAACATCACCCGAAGTATTGTTATACCCCCATAGTACAAGCCCTCCCATTATAAGTAGCGAAAAAAATGATAACACAATAAAAAGTTTTTCAATAATAGTTAAAGGAGCTTTTGGAACAGTTTTTGTAGTTGGCATCAAATTCATCCTTTCTAAATTAATTTACTTGATGAAGGATAAATCAATATTTCTTCATATTAAAGCGTGAGTATTTAAAAAATATTGATTTATCAGATTTTATGTCCTATATTTATTTTATCACATGTTAAATCCTGTAAAAAGGAAAAAATAATAGGAGGTGGCAGTTTAGTGCTATGAAAAAGTATCCATATCTAATCTCTTTTTCTATGGTTACAATTTTACTTACAATTTTATTTACATTTGCACTTTTTAACGCATTGCCAGACAGCCCAATAAGAAAAGAAGAAAAAGGGTTTAATATGGCTATCCAATTTATGCCGCAAGGCTGGGGGTTCTTTRGTAAAAGTCCCCGTGATGAAACAATTTTTGTTCACGAGTTACAAGGATCTAATCATATACAGTGGCCTAATAATACAGCTGAGAACCTTTTTGGGATCAGTCGTAAGGGGCGAGGCCAAGGGATTGAATTAGGACTTATAACTAGTAGTCTAAAGAAGGAAGATTGGATAACATGTGATGATGGAATAAAAGAGTGTAAGAAAAAAGAAAAGTTAAATGCAATTGAAGTTGAAAATTCTACACCAGTACCTAATGTTTGTGGCCCTTATATCGTTGAAACGAGGGAACCTGTGCCATGGGCATGGGCAAAAATAACAGATGGTGAAAACTACCCAACAAAAATAGTAAAGGTGAATGTAAAATGCTCGAAAACCTAAACAATAAACTACAAAATAAGCTTTCTGATTTTAACCCTTGGACAAACGTTTATGGATTTTGCAGATCATTAATTGGTTTTGCAACATTAGTTACATTACTTTTCAATGATATTTCAATATTTTTAAGACCTGTTGCAGGTGTAGAAAAATACCCATTTTGTACAAATAGTTTTAGTTTATTTTGTTTAGTTCCCAATGATTATTTATATCTAAATCTATTAAAATGGGCGTGTATTCTAATATTAGTATTAGTTGTAATTGGTTGGAGACCAAGATTTACTGGCGTGCTTCACTACTATATTTTATATAGTATACAAAATGCAGCTACAAGTATTGATGGTGGAGAACAAATTGGAACTGTAATAACATTACTTTTAATTCCTATCACTCTACTAGATAGTAGAAAGTGGCATTGGGAAAATGTGAAGGGAAAAGAAGATGTTGTTTCGGTCTATAAAAATGTTACTGTTTATTGTGTTTGGATGGCAATAAGATTTCAAATGTGTTTCTTATATGCAAGTGCAGCTATTACAAGGTTAAAGAATATTGAATGGAAAAATGGTACAGCTCTATATTATTTCTTTAACGATGCGATGTTAGGTCTTCCTGATGGGCTTAAATCTATTTTGGAACCAATTTTAACATCATGGCTTGTAGTAATACCTACATGGGGTACAACAATTGTAGAACTACTATTATTTGCGGCTCTATTCACCCCTAAAAAACATTGGAAATATTATCTGTATTTGGGTATTTCATTACATGCTGGAATTGCATTATTCTTAGGATTGTTT
>NZ_JBFTMA010000472.1:0-3542 GCF_056396725.1 Bacillus sp. 05T31 | reverse complement strand
TCTCTACACCTTTTGAAATATAACCACGATGAGCCATAATAATTGGTTCTTTATATGAATTTGAAATAAACGTTACAATGAAGGCAACGACCATTCCGGCAGTAATAATTCCTACAATATATACACCAATAAATTTCCAACGATGTTTTTGGAAGAAACATTTATCTGCTTTTGTTTTCGAATAATCTAATCCTTCTTCTAATAAAACATCTTCAACCGGAACCTTTTGTAAATACAATCGTGTTATTGCCATAATATAAAATGGCGTCACGATAAAACTAAATAAATACAATGTACTCGTTAAAAATACAGACATTGTTGATTCYGCTAATAATGCAAATGTTCCCTGTGGATTTGTAAATTCATACATRCCCCATAGACACAATAAATACATTCCMAAAAATACACCGTACACAATCCCTATTGAAATAAAAAATCCTACTAAAAAGAATAGTACTTTAAAAAAACTTTCTTTTACTAACGTTGCACTTTTACGTGCTGCTGTGCGAAACGGCTTTTGCTCTAAAACAACAATAGGTAGAACAAAAATCCAGCGAAGGTTCAAATACGCAACTACAGCAAAGAACGTGTAATAACCAACTTGTCCCATCGTTGTCTTAAACAGTTCTCCTGTAATAAAGTTAGGAATTTGAATTTGCGGAATTAATGCCGTTTCATATCCAAGATTTAAAAGAGGTAACAATACGACAGCATATAAAATAAATCCTGGTAAGCAATATGTGAAAAGAGTAGGTAAATACGTTACGGTTTTATATAAAATCGGACGTAATTTCACCTTTTGTCTTTTATGAGCGAAGTACGAAATGATAATAAGCACCGCAAATTCCGTAAAGATAAGAAACAGTGCTAACAATGATAAAATTACGATTGCCAAAATGCCGTATGGTGTCTTTAAAAACGCTAATAATTCATCATTCGTCGCATTTGCATAACCACCAAAATACAATAACTTATTAAAAATGATCCCAAATAGCGGGACAAATACAATTGCTGCTAATAATTTATAAGCAAGTTGAAAGGTTAATACATTCCAAAAAGCAAATCTAACTGTTTGAAAGGAATGTCCCATTACCCCTGGTATAGATAGTCTTTTACGGTGTTGCATATATTCCTCCACATTCTAAAACGATATTTGAGATGGATTCCATATTTCCATTTCCAACCCATCTTTTTAATAATAATATATTCCGCTTAACATGAACACTCTTATACATACAATGAAAAAGTGATGGCTACTTGCCATCACTTTTTCATTTACTCTATTTTTTCTCTAACCCTTGACCAAATGCTTTCAAGAAGCTAAAACCGAATGTAATTGCTCTATTGATATCTGGATCTTTTAACACTTTAAAGAAATCCATCACTTTTGTTTTTTTACCACTATTTAATTCCTCTGTTGCAAATTGTAATCCAGTGACTAAACTAGATGTTATTTGTTTCGTTATTTCTGGGTCCACTGAAGATAATGCCTCTCCTGCCCCCATCATATTGTTTAATGCGTTTTTTACTGGTTCACGATTCAATTGTTCAACAGCTATTTTGGAAACATCTTCTTTTGCAGCAAGTAAACTAATTGCTGCATTTAAAATTCCTGCTTTTTGCAACTGCGCTAATAGCTGCATCGTCTCTTCTACTGCTTCTCTATTCTCAGCTAGATCATTTAACAACTCATCTGTTACTTGCTGTTTTTTTTCTTCTTCTGTTACAATCTTCTTTTTAATTAAAGTAATCTCTTTTGCCATTATCTCCGCCCCCTAATTCTGGTCCACAAGTGATACGTATTGTTTTCTTTGCCACTTTCGCTCGATTTCAACACCATTTTGCGGATGACGTTTTTTATCTCTCGGGTTTGAAGATGGTAACGGACGATTTCCTTTTTCACGTAATACGCGCAGTTTCACCATTGTTTGTTTATAAGCTGGTGTACACGTATAAATGTCTGTTGCTGTTCCTGTTAAAATATTGATTGCCTCTTCATTTACTGTCGCATGCATCGGCAAATACAACTCATTTCCAGTTACACGATCTGTAACAAGCGCTTGTACTTTGATTTTTCCAAATGGTGATGCTAACTCTACAAGACCACCATCTTTCACATTACGTTCTTTAGCAAGTTCAGGTGAAATTTCAACAAATACTTCAGACACTTTAGATAAAATACCAGCCGACTTATTCGTCATATTCCCTTCATGGAAATGCTCTAGCATACGGCCATTATTTAATAGTAAATCATACTCATCTGGTGCTATAACTGGCGGAACCCATTCATCTAGTGATAAACGTGCTAGTTTGTCTGGGAAGTTAAATCCATCTACATATAATAATGGTGTATCACTACCATCATGGCTACCCCAACATAAACTATTCCAGCCTTCTAGACGGTCGTACGTCGCTTGAGAGTATAACGGTGCAAGCGATGCAATTTCGTCCATAATTTCACTTGGACTTCCATAATTCCAGTCTCCGCCCAGTGCACGAGCTACTTTTTGTAAAATCCACCAATCTGGTTTTGAATCACCAAGCGGTTTCAATACTTCGTATAATCTTTGAATACGGCGCTCTGTATTCGTAAACGTTCCTTCTTTTTCTAAGCTTGGTGCTGCTGGTAAAATAACATCGGCGAAACGAGCTGTTTTCGATAAGAACATATCTTGAACAACAAGGAAGTCTAAATTCGCTAAAATATGTTGTACATGGTTGACATTTGAATCTACTAAAGCCATTTCTTCTCCCATAACATACATACCACGCAGTTTTCCTTCTTCCGCTGCTAGTAACATTGCGATATTATTTAGTCCCGGTTCTTTCGGAATGGTAGTACCGTATGCTTTCTCAAATTTCGCACGATGCACATCATCTGAAACTGCCTGATAACCTGGAAGCCAATTCGGTAATGTTGCCATATCACAAGCACCTTGTACGTTATTATGTCCGCGTAACGGATACGCACCTGCACCAGGACGACGATAGTTGCCCGTAACAAGCAGTAAATTTGAAATTGCWGCTGACGTTGTACTTCCTCCTGTATTTTGAGTTACACCCATTCCCCAAAGTACACAAGTACCATCTGCTTCATATACCATACGAGCCATTTTTTTAARMTKATCTTTAGAAATCCCTGTAATTTTCTCAGTATAATCAAGCGTATACTTTTCTAGCATTTTGCTATATTCATCAAAATTCTTTACATTTTCAGCTATGAACTTTTTATCATGCCAATMTTGATCAATAATATATTTCGTAATACCAGCAAGCCATACATAATCCGTTCCTTGACTCGGGTGAACAAATATATCAGCACGCTCTGCCATTTCGTGTTTACGAAGGTCTGCTACAATCAATTTTTGCTCGTGTAATTTATGAGCACGCTTTACTCTAGTTGCAAGTACAGGATGACCTTCTGTTGGATTTGCACCAACAATAATAACAAGACCTGCTTCAGCAATATCTTTTACTGTTCAAGCATCCCCACCCATACCGACAGTTTTAAATAAACCGTCTGTCGCTGGAGATTGGCAATA
>NZ_JBFTMA010000471.1:0-4654 GCF_056396725.1 Bacillus sp. 05T31 | reverse complement strand
ATTATATTTAGATTTAGATCGCTTTAAAGTAATTAACGATACACTTGGACATTCGTCAGGTGATTACATATTAGAAGAAGTAGCAAAACGTTTCCAATCATGTCTTCCATCACATACTCATCTGTCAAGAATCGGTGGTGATGAGTTTACAATCTTAATTGAAAACTATACTGACGAAGATTCCTTATTCGAGTTATGTAACCAATTATTTGAAAGCATGGAAAAGCCGTTTGTCATACATGAGCATAAATTAACTTTATCACTGAGTATCGGTATCTCCATTTATCCACATTCCGGAATCGATACCGCTACACTTCTGAAAAATGCTAATGTTGCAATGTATGATGCAAAGGCAAAAGAGCTTAACTCTGTCTCTATTTATGACGATGTAATCGCTAAAAAAATCGAAAGACGATTACGATTAGAAAAAGATTTACCAAACGCAATACAAAATGAAGAATTGTTCCTTTTGTATCAACCTCAAGTTGATAGTGAATCTAATAAAATTATCGGTGCAGAAGCTTTAATCAGGTGGAATCATCCTGAATTAGGTGTTATTTCTCCATACGAGTTTATTCCGATTGCAGAAGAAACACTACAAATTATTCCAATAGGAAAATGGACATTACAGCAGGCTTGTGAGCAAATGAAACGTTGGCACGCACTCGGATATTCGCATTTAAAAATAGGGGTAAATTTATCTGCTAAAGAATTTGAACAAGAAGGCTTTGTAAAATCTATTTCTTCTACTTTAGCAACTACAGGCTTACCAGCAAGTTCCCTTGATCTAGAATTAACAGAACGAATTGCAATGATGGATGAGAGAGAAACATTGATAAAACTGCGTACACTAAAAAGTTTAGGGATTCACATTTCAATCGACGACTTTGGTACAGGCTATTCTTCCCTAGCCTACTTACCTTTATATCCAATCGATACGTTAAAAATCCCAAGAGAATTTATTACAATGTCTGAAACGTGTGAAGATGGAATGGAAATCATTAAAACAATCATCACATTAGCAAATACATTAGGAATGTCTGTCATTGCTGAAGGCGTAGAAACGAAAGAACACGTAAATTTCCTTCAAAAAAATAAATTCCTTTTTTTATTATTTAACTACTTCATTTATTAAATCTATTAATTGATGAATTCCCTCATCATTTGTTTTCTTATATCCATTCATGTTTTGAATATATCTCTCCTTATTTACATACAACTTATTTACCACATCTGTAAATGTACTGGTGCTTATTCTATCTTGAAGTAATACTTCCGCATATCCTTGCCTAGAAAAATAGTCAGCATTTAAAACTTGATCCCCTCTACTGGAACCATTAGTTAACGGAATAAGCAACATCGGTTTCTTCAAAAATAACAATTCAGAAATAGCAGTAGAACCAGCCCTGGAAACTACAACACTTGCCATATTCAGTATATGTGGCAACTCTTCCCCTATATATTCAAATTGCATATAACCTTCCATTCCGATAGAAGGATCCACCTTCCCTTTACCACACATATGAACAATATTAAAACTTAATATTAATGTATCTAAACTTTTCCTTACCATATCATTTATCCACTTAGCACCTTGACTCCCACCCATTATTAACAATACCGGTTTATCTTGCTGAAATTYACAATASCTTCTTCCTCGTAATACGTTACCTCTCTCAATTTCTTCCCTTACAATTGGYCCTACATAAACCTTTTTCTCATTACTTACATTCTTCCCTGTATGAGGGAATGTTGTGCATAGTTTTGTAGCAAAAGGTAATGCTATTTTATTTGCAAGTCCTAACGTGCTATCTGGTTCACGTATTACGATAGGTACACTATTTAACCATGCCCCTATTACTACAGGAACTGAAACAAATCCTCCTGCCGAAAARATAACGTCAGGCTTTATTTTCTTAATTAATTTATAACTTTGTAAGCAGCCTTTTATAATTTTAAAAGGATCTTTAAAGTTCTCCCAATCCCAATATCTCCGGAGCTTCCCCGTTGAAATACTATTGTACTTAACATTTTGAACTAATACTTTTTCAATTCCATTTTGAGATCCAATATACTCAACTCCCCATCCTTTTTCCATAAATTTAGGAATCAATACCATATTAATCATTACGTGTCCGGCTGTACCGCCCCCAGTAAAGAGAATCTTTTTATTCATAACTTATATCCACCTTTATCATTAAAAGTCTAGCTTTATAGTAATCTTTCAAATGTACATTAACTTACTATGATTTATATAAATCTTTAACTCCAGACCTATGTCTTGCAAAAGATCTTTGATGAGTTCATAAAAATCATTTCCATACTCACTACATTCATACTGAGTAAAGACTTGGATTACAGGCCTAGTTCCTGTATATATTGTTTTGGGTTTTCGATTAACCTTTTCCACATATGCTCGACATGTATTTATCGCCTCATAGATGCGCAAAACATGTTCTTCTTCATCTTTCCAATCCAGCGTATCAACAATCGAAAGCGATAGCATATTTTGATTATTTATAGTCTCATAACAATTCATATATTTCTTACATCCTTTTATATTTTTCATTAAATGCAGATGTCACTACACTTCGCATACTCAAGTACATCTTTTAATGATTGCTGAAATGGGATTTCTGGAACCCAACCTAACTTTTTTATATCCTCTAATACTAAACTTTCATTTGAGCCGCTCTCACTATTCTCTGTTTCTTTTATAGTGAAATTCAACTGTGTTAATCCTTTATATTGTTCCAATACATCTAATAAAGAGCGTTTTACTCCTGATCCAATATTATATTGTTTTCCATTTATACCATCACGTAATAACACATGATACGCTTTAACTGCATCACGTACATCCAGAAAGTCCCTACTATCTTTCAAACTGTTTATTTCAATAATTGGTTCACTTTTCCCCAACTGTATATCTATCATTTTTTTTGCGAGAATTGAACAAACACCATTCGATACTCCTGGACCAATTAAATTTGAGGGCTTTGCAATGATAATATTTGAATCCATTAATCCGCCCCAAGCCTCCGCAATAATGACTTGCATAGTTTTACTTAAACTATATGGATTTGAAACTTTTATGTTTTTCATACTATCTGCTTGCAATGCAGATCCTATAACTAATGTTTTACAATGCGAGGCTTCCTGCTTAATGGCTTCTAATAAATATAAAGTCCCTATTACGTTAATCTCTATATATTCAAGAGAAGCTGTCCAAGACTCATTAACTGAGTTTCTTCCTGCTAAATGCAATACATAGTCTGGTTTTATTTGTTTAATTACCTTCATTACTTCACTCTTATTTGTTAAATCACAAGTAATACCATTTTCGATTTTTTCTCTATGTGAACGATTTTGAAACATAGGAATTACATGAAAGCCCTGCTCTAAAAAATATTGGCAAGCATGACGTCCTGTGAAGCCATTTGCACCAGTTATTAAAAGGCTCGCATTTCTTTTCATCGTAAAAACCCTCCTTTTTCTAACATTTGTTTCACCTCATATTTTGCAAGTAAGTCTTGTTGAGAGCTAAAGTTCTTCACATTCACAAGCGGATAACTAGCATAATATTCTTGAAGCCCTTCTATAGGTATAGTCGGTAGTACCACAAAATAATTTTGATCAAAACTTATACTTGTTTTACTCTCTACCTCAGATAAAAGCATTTCACTTAATTTTTCACCWGGTCTTATCCCTACCTCTTTTATCTTCACATTTTCTTTTTTCGAATCTTCAATCAGCACTTCTGCTAAATCCGTTATTTTACATGCTGGCATTTTCATAACAAAGATTTCTCCTCCTCTCCCTTCAGATGCTGCTTTAAATAACAATCCAACAGCATCTTCAATGGTTAAGAAAAATCTAGTCATATTTGCATCGGTAATCCCTACTTTTAAAGATTGCTTAATTTGCTTTTTAAAAAGCGGTACCACACTTCCACTCGTTCCTAAAACATTTCCGCCACGAACACAAATGAATTTTGTTTTCTTCGTTTGCACATTCGCATGAACCATTAATTTTTCACCAATTGCTTTTGTCATCCCATACGTATTTGATGGATCGGCCGCTTTATCAGTTGAAACATATATAACTTTCTCAACTTGATTCTGGATAGATGCTTCAATTACATTTTGCGTACCATGTATATTTGTTTTTATAGCTTCATAAGGATAATATTCACATACTGGAACATGCTTTAAAGCTGCAAGATGAAATACATAATGTACACCTTGGCAAGCATATACTAGTTGCTCTTTATCACGAATATCTCCAATAATAAATTTYAATCTCTCTTCATTTATAAACTGTTGCTGCATTTCAAACTGAACCGTTTCATTCCTTGAAAAAACTCTAATTTCTTTCGGTGATTTTTCTAATAGTTGTTTTATAAGTTCATGTCCCCACGAACCTGTACCACCAGTAATTAAAATTATTTTATTAAGCATTCCTTTTCCTCCTACCATACATTTCAATTCAAATTGTATTTATTAAGGTTATTGAATTATTTTCAATTGATTCAAATCATAATCGTCGTTTGTTACATTTAATTGACAAAATAAAAAAACAGAAACTATTTTTAATAGTTTCTGTTTTTCATTTCACTTCTTAGCAATTAGATTTTCTTTATACTGTTTGAATG
>NZ_JBFTMA010000470.1:0-6780 GCF_056396725.1 Bacillus sp. 05T31 | reverse complement strand
AGACTAAACTTAAAGAAAATATAACATCTTTTATAATCAATAAAACCCATCGTTTCCCCACACGTACATTTATGAATCTCGTCAACAACGATAGCATAAATCGAAAAACAGTAAAGAACATCCAGAACAGTACGATTTGTATAATTGTCGCTCCCRTACTTTTCATCARTATAGGCAGCATAATGAATACTACAATTGCGTTCGTTATTGCAATCCGAATTAACGTATATATAATGCCAAGTTTCATTAATTTTCGCATATGATTTGGGTACGAAATTAAAAATAAACTATCTGCTTGTTCAAAAAATGAGCGAACTCCTCTTGAAAATGTGACAAAATAAAACGCAAGTAAACCTAACCCAAAATAAATGGTCTCTTCCATCGATAATTCTTTCATCCATAGTGAACGATAATAGATCCCCGCAAATATAAGTGCTGGAATAATAATATATAATGCTACTGTCCAATCTGTTACAGAACGAATCGCTTTCCATTTTCTTTGCAATTCATGACGTAACCTTTTATTAAACTGTTGTTTAATCATTTTGTTCCCGCCTTACAATTGCATCGAAACAATCTAACAATGGACTCCCTGGCATTTCTGCTAATGTTTGGATCTTTTCTAATTTCCCATCTGCTACCAATGTCCCTTTCGAAATAAGCAAAAACCTTTCACAAATCCTTTCGGCAGTATCTAGTACGTGTGTACAAAGTAAAATCCCAACGCCTCGTTCTTTTTCTTTATATAAATAATTTAAAAACTCTTTTGTAGCTACTGGATCTAAACCGATAAAAGGCTCATCAATAATATAGAAATCCGGCTCCGTTAAAAACGCGAGTATAAGCATTGATTTTTGTTTCATACCTTTGGAAAACTTTGATATGTATTCATGTATATGTTTTTCCATTCGAAACGTATGCAATAATTCTCTTGCCCTGGCCTCCCAATTTCCTACTTCATTTCCACGGGCAGCCATTAATAATTCAATATGCTCCCATAAAGTTAAATAATCATAATAAGTGGGATGCTCCGGTACATATGCATATGGATTTTTCTTTTCACCAAACGAAATTTCACCATCCATATTGACAAGTAGACCGAGTATCGACTTAATTGTCGTACTCTTTCCTGCACCATTTGCGCCAATAAGAGCAACTAACTCTCCTTTTTTAATTGCAAATGCAATATCGTGAACTGTCTTTTCACCTACTTCATATCCGGCTGAGCGAATATTCACTTCTAGCATACGTTCCCCTTCTTTCCATTTACAATACAATCAAGGAAAATGATAACATATCCCTCTTAATATAGTATTATATCATTTCTAAAATATTTGTTTCGGTAGCAGGAAAAAGCATACTTTAACAGAATATTTAATGTTTGAAGATTTTAAAGTAAATGGGGTTGATCATATGTCAGTTCAAATTCGTGAAGCGACTATAGATGATATAGATTCACTTTGTTCTCTTACAAAAGAATTAAAAGGGTCCTCTATCTCTAATGAAGATATGAACAATCGTTTACAATTCGTAAAAATGAGTCCTTTTGATTTTTTATATGTATATGAAGAAGAGAATACTATTTTGGGATTACTAGGATTTCGCATACGTGAGAATTTAGAAGATGTAACTCGTTATGGAGAGATTTCAATTATTAGTGTTGATTCTACAATACGTCGTAAAGGTATTGGACAAGTGTTAATGGACTACGCAGAACAATTAGCAAAAGAGCATAACTGTATTGGTACTTGGCTTGTTAGTGGAATGAGCCGCAAAGAAGCACACCCCTTCTATGAAAAATTGGGCTATGAAGTAAATGGGTATCGATTTGTAAAACATTTTTAAACTACTGGTACAAAGAAAGGACTATAACTATGACAAACATTGAAGCAATATTCATTGATCGTGACGGAACAATTGGCGGTGATACTACAATACATTATCCAGGGGCTTTCACATTATTTCCTTTTGCGAAAGAATCTCTACAAAAATTAAAAGCAAAAAATATAAAACTTTTCTCTTTTACGAATCAACCAGGTATCGCGGATGGAAAAGCAACTGCGWATGATTTTGTGCAAGAATTAAAAGRGTTTGGTTTTGATGATATTTACCTATGTCCTCATAAACATGGTGGCGGATGTGAATGCCGCAAACCGAGCACAGGTATGCTCCTGCAAGCAGCGGAAAAACATGAGCTTRATTTAACAAAATGCGCTGTAATYGGTGATCGCTGGACWGATATTGTTGCTGGKGCAAAAGTAAATGCAACAACAATATTAGTTCGAACTGGTGCTGGATATGACGCTTTACATACATACCGAGACAAATGGGCACATATTGAGCCGAATTACATTGCAGAAAACTTTGAGGATGCTACGAATTGGATTTTAAATCATCAATAAAAAAATTAAATGAGACGCCTTCACTTTGAAAGCGTCTCATTTATCCTCTATTAAAATTACATATACCAAAGAAGCTCACTCCCTAACTTCTTACCTGTTTTATAGTTCATTTCGACCACTTTCCACTCATCATTTTCTTTTTCCACAGTGCATACTACATTTCGTCCATCAGCTCTTTTAAAAAGAATGTAACCTTGATTTCCTTTAACAAAACTTATAGGCGTAATTATATTTTTATATGGTGAAGAAATATCTGCCTTCAAAATTTCAGTTGTAATCCTTACTATAATATTCGAAAGTGATTTATAATTATTCTGCTGATCCGCCTTATAAAGAAGTTGCTCGTTATTATATTTTTTATATGTTTCCAATTGTAAATTAAAAGCCTTTTCTATTTCAAAAATGACCCTATTATAAAATGTATTTATTTTCTTTTCCCACTCATCTCCTTCATGCTGAAATGAAATGACACTGACTCCTTCACCATCCATCTTAAAAGTAATCGTTTCTTTCCCGTACGGTGGATTGTGAGCATCATTAAATGTATGAACCCTCATCTTTATAATAAATGTCCCGTTCACTTTTTCAATATTTACAATTTCAATATCATATAAAGAATACTGCTTCACTTCTCCATAATAATTAAAAATAGTTTTTTCTATTTCATGATTTAATGTTAACAGTAAAGTTTCTTTAATAAGTTTATGCTTCAATTGTTGCTCCTGAGCATAAACAGAATGCAATGGATGCACTTGAAAAATTAATAAAGTCATTACAATTATTCCATATATTTTCCTCATATCTTTCTCCTTTTGACTATTCTTTTCCTAAATGCCAAAAGGTATGAAAAATAATAAAAGCTCAACCTACGAAAAAAGTAGGCCGAGCTTTTATAGATTAGTTTAAAAAGTTAATTCATAATGGAAATAACGATTATCTCTCAAATATCCATTTTCAGCATATAATCGCTGTGCTGATAAGTTATCAATTTCTGTTTGTAGTTTTAAACCTTTTGCACCATTTTCTAAAGCGAGGATATAATTGTGTGAAACCAATGTATTCCCCGTCTTCCACCGCTACAAAAATGACTGATTCTTTTCGCTCAATTCGATTTCGTAAAAATRCTTTTGCTCCTTCAATATCGGARTCTTGTCGATAAAATACGCGATAGTTATTAAAAACAGATGYTAGTCCRTCTAAATCTGCAATTGTTGCYTCATATATTCTCATTTTRYTTYRTTCCCCTTCCAATAYTGTTTCATAATATCYGTTRCCCATTCAGGCTGTTTTATTTCTTCTCTCGGTATAAATTCATTCATAACAGGCTTTATATCCAAAATAGGCGTGCCATCAATTGCGTCTAATCCTTCAACAACAATTGTCTTTCCATCTCTTCTTATCACCTTAACAATTGTTGCTCCTAGTCGATTCGGGCGATTTTTTCCACGTTGTGCAAAAATCCCTACCTTTGGAAAATTACTATTATTTCTAGGGTGTCTAGCAGAATACTGAATTTGTTCATCTGTTACTTTATGAAAATAGAAAATAACTTCAATATGAGAAAACTCTTCGATCCCTTGTATACTTTCTTCTGTAAACGAATCTCTTAAAGTAATAAGTGATCTTATTTCTCCCCAATCATCATCTACTATTTCCGTTCTTTCATTATGTACAAATGCGATTGGTTGAACTGAAAACATCCGCATTCCCCCTTAAATGTAACCACTTACATTATAAAATATTTTCTGAATGTTTTCCACATATACGAATATTGTTTACATAATAAAATTATATTCTATCTTGTAAGGCGATATTTACAGCTTCAATAGCGTGTATGCGCGCTGTATCAAATAACGGAACTATTGAATCTTCCTGTTTTACTAATAGCCCTATTTCCGTACATCCTAATATAATGCCTTTTGCTCCTCTTTGTTCCAAATCTTCCATTACACTTTTAAAATAATCTCTTGATTGTGGGTTTATTTTTCCTAAGCATAATTCGTTATATATTATTTTATTTACTCTCTCTCTATCCTCTTCTTTCGGTACAATTACTCTTATATCATTTTCTTCTATACGTAATTTATAGAAATCCTGTTCCATCGTGTATTTTGTCCCAAGTAGACCAACTGATTGAATCCCATGTTGTTTTATTTCCTTCGCTGTTGCATCAGCAATATGTAATATTGGAATACTGATTCTATTTTTTATATGCTTAATAACTTTATGCATTGTATTTGTACAAATGATTATAAAAGCAGCCCCCCCCTTCTCCAAAGAAGACGCTGCATTTCCCAATACCTCTCCCGCTTTATCCCAATCCCCTTCAGATTGATATCGCTCAATTTCTTCGAAGTCAACACTGTAAAGTAGACATCTTGCTGAATGCAATCCACCTAATCTCATTTTTACTTCTTCATTTATCATTTTGTAGTACTCAGTAGATGATTCCCAGCTCATACCGCCAATAAGACCTATTAATTTCATATATTCTCCCTTCAAAACAACATTTTAAAAACGTGATTTATTGTCTAATTTATACACAATAAATCACGTTAAAATTCTATAAAAACAATAATCTTACTCCAGTTTACTATTACATTTATAGTTATTCTTTTTCATTTCCGCGGAAATAATTATAGAATATTCAGAAAACAACCTTTGTGGTTATATCATATTGATAATCAAAACATTTTCGATAGAGCTCTTTTATTTCATCATAAGATGGAACTCTTGGATTGTTACTTGGACTACCACTTGCAATAGCATCTTTCGCCATTTTAGAAATAGCATTTTCAAATTCAACTTCATCAATTCCGTATTCTCTTAAATTTGGAATATGAAGATTAAAGCACAGTTTTTTAATTTCAGCAATCGTATAGTTCGCCACTTCTTCATCAGAATACGAATACAAATCTTTATTTAAGCTACGTCCTACTTCAGCTAACCTTTTTACTGCACTCACTTTTGTAAACTCTAGAACTGTAGGTAATAGTATTGCATTCGATATTCCATGTGGCACATGAAATAATGCTCCTACTGGCCGGGACATACCATGGACTAATGTAACGGAAGCATTTGAAAAAGCAATTCCAGCTTGTAATGAAGCAATCATCAGTGCTTCTCTCGCTTCCATATTCTCCCCATCTTCATATGCAATACGTAGATATTTCATTATACTTTCAATAGCTGAAAGAGCGAGTACATCTGTTAGTGGTTGTGAAGCTTTAGAAATATATGCTTCAATCGCATGGCATAATGCATCTACTCCTGTTGCTGCAGTAATTTGAGGTGGTAACGAACATGTTAAAATTGGGTCTATAATTGCCACTTGCGGGATAAAGCTTGGATGYTTYAYCATCATTTTCACATCYGTTTTTTTAYTYGTAATTACTGYKACACTTGTTACTTCCGATCCAGTGCCTGAGGTTGTTGTAATTGCGATAAGTGGTAGCGGATCTTTTTCTATTTCAACATCCTTTTGTACATAATCTTCAATTTCCCCACCATTTGTATATAACACTGCTACTGCTTTCGCAGCATCAATACAACTTCCACCGCCAATAGCGATAATAAAATCACATTTTCCTTCTTTACAAATAGATAGCGCTTCTAATACGTGTAAATTTGTAGGCTCAGCGTTCACTTTATTATACGTAATAGCTGTAATCCCTTTCGCATTTAATTGCTTCAAACAACTTTCAATATACCCTAACTTCTCCATAATTGAATCACTAACTATAAAAGCACGTTTCCCTAACTTTTTTGATTGCTCCCCTAATTTTTCAAGCGAATTTCTCCCATATAATACAGACTTCGGCATACGAAATTCAGCAACTTCTTGCAAGTCCTCCACCCCTTCTATATATAATAAATATTTTATTATATAAAATATCAATCTAATAAATCTTTTCTTTTCGTATACTAACTAGTATTAATAGATTCCTGTTAAAGTATAGAACGCGATGACTGCAAATACAGCAACCGTTTTCAAAATTGTAATAGCAAATATATCTTTATATGACTGTTTATGTGTTAAACCTGTTACCGTTAGAATAGTAATAATTGCACCATTATGCGGTAATGTATCCATTCCACCTGATGCCATTGATACAATGCGGTGCATAACTTCTAACGGAATATCATATTGATTTGCCGCTGCAATAAATTTATCTCCCATCGCACTTAAAACAATCCCCATTCCGCCTGATGCTGACCCAGTAATTCCAGCTAAAATATTCGTCGTTACTGCCCCATTCACTAATGGATTCGTGAAAGTTGCAGAGATGCTATCTCTCATAATTGCAAAGCCTGGAAGTGCTGCAATAACACCACCAAATCCAAACTCCGCGCCTGTATTCATTGTTGCAAGTAGCGC
>NZ_JBFTMA010000469.1:0-3566 GCF_056396725.1 Bacillus sp. 05T31 | reverse complement strand
ATTAATGTAGTATTAAATTACTTATTAATTTTTGGTCACTTTGGCTTTCCAAAACTCGGTGGTGTTGGTGCGGCAATCGCTTCTGCAGCAACCTATTGGTGTATTTTAATTATTACGGTTATTATTATTCGTACGAAAGAGCCTTTCGCTTCTTTCAATATCTTTAAACAGTTATACCGCCCTTCCTTTACAATCTGGAAGGAATTCCTGAAACTTGGCGTCCCTATCGGATTTGCTATCTTTTTTGAGACGAGTATTTTCGCTGCGGTAACACTTATGATGAGTAATTTTAGTACGACAACAATAGCAGCACATCAAGCAGCTATGAACTTTGCTTCCTTGTTATATATGACTCCTTTAAGTTTAGCAATGGCAATGACGATAGCCGTTGGATTTGAAGTTGGAGCAAAACGATACAATAATGCGAAACAATATGGATTTATCGGAATTGGGTTAGCCCTTGCTTTCGCTCTTTTATATTCAATCCTTCTTTATTTCTTTGATGATGAAATTGCTTCTATTTATACGACAAATGCAAATGTCCATCATTTAGCTAAAGAATTTCTTATATTCGCGATTTTATTTCAAATTTCAGATGCTATTGCAACTCCAGTACAAGGAGCACTTCGTGGTTATAAAGACGTAAATGTTGCCTTAATTATGACATTAATAGCTTATTGGGTAATAGGTCTACCTCTTGGCTACATGTTAGCAACTTATACTGACTGGGCAGCAAAAGGTTATTGGATTGGTCTTATTATCGGTCTAGCATTTGGAGCAATCTTCCTGCTTATCCGTCTCTTTCAAGTACAAAGAAAATATACAACGCAAAGCAGCCGCTAATGATATAGCGGCTGTTTTCTTCATGCATATTTTTTCTTGTAACGTGTAACATAATGAAAAAGAAAGGTGGATACATATGGACGAAAAACAAAAGAAACAATCATTCGATGAAGAATTCGCCCCTGAAATTTCACCTGGATATCGGCAAGATGTACATAAGCCACCTAAATATAAAAACACTTCTTTTTTAATGGGCATTACCATTTTCGCAGCTGTATTACTCGTGCTCATCATTTTCGTCTATTTTTAAGGAAGGGTGGTCTATTATATGAAGAAACAAGATTCAAATCGTTCAAAAAGAACTGTTAAAACAGAAAAAGGATATGCAGGAGATTCTGTTCATACACTGAAACAAGTTGAGCAAGGAAATTTATACATTGCTCAAAAAGAACTTGGTCAACAAAATGAAAATCTTTAAAGTCCCTCTGCTTCTAGAGGGTTTTTTATTGTACATATTGTTTTTGTTCTAACACCATGAATAAATTATTAACCTTTACAATTTTCATGTCATAATTTAATTTCATTTCACTTCTCTTACCATTTTCAATACCAGCAACGTACGCTACAGCATGATAGCGAAAACTCTCATCTGTCTCTTCACGTATCTCTTCGTTTGTAAATTTATACTCTAAATCCCGAAAACGGTTTGGGTAATAATTTTCTATTAACTGTTCATACCCTCTATTTACAAATATTTCTTCACCTTTTCGTTTCACATCTTCTTTATTATTAAACTCAAACACTGATAGTTGCACTGTCACRAAGTGTTCTCCTATCATTTTCATTTCTTTATCAGTTAAAGCTTCTATACTTTTGTTCTTTAATTCCTTATTTAACTCGTAGCGATCTATCGGTTTAAAGGTAGCAAAAACCTCCTCTTTATATGGCCAAAACAATCCAAAAGCGATACATAGAGAAATGATTAATATTCTTTTCTTCGTAATGCACCCCACCCTCCTCCATTAATGATAGTTATATTTTAACATATAGAAAGAAAATTCTGATATCATAAAGTAGAATAACCTACCTTTAACTTAGAAACGAGGAACAATTATGGACTCTTACAAACAATATATAAAAGAAGCTCTACCAGATCTTTCTATACATTCATATATGCAAAATGAAGAAGGGTGGGATAATATAACGGTTATTATAAATGACGAACTACTATTTCGTTTCCCACGAAAACTTGAATATGCAAACCGAATTCCGTTAGAAAAAGAACTGTGCACAATTCTTTCTCATTCATTACAAGAAATCGAGATTCCTAAGTATCATTTATTGTATAAGAATAATTGTAATACTGTTCCATTTTGCAGCTATTATCCTCTCATTCATGGTGAACCGTTAACAACTGAACTAGTTGCAAAGCTAGAGAAAAAAGAACTTGAAGTAATTATTACACAATTAGCCACTTTCCTTGCGACTTTACATAGTATTCCTTTAAAACGTGTTGAAACGCTAGGATTCCCTATCGAAAAAACACTTATCTACTGGAAAGAGCTACAAACAAAATTAAATCAATCTCTTACTAACAATCTTACTTCATTACAGAAATCAGCCTTAAATCGTTTATTCGAAAATTTCTTTGCCAATATAGCTAAATCTACCTTTCAAAATACAATCATTCATGCTGACTTTACACATCATCACATTTTATTTAATACGCAGAACAAAACCATTTCAGGTGTTATCGATTTTGGAGATGCTCAAATTGGCGATCCCGCTTTTGATTTTGCTGGGCTATATTATGATTTCGGTCATGAGTTTACTACATCTGTATATGAACAATACAGTGCAGTTATTTCTCACCGCGATCCATTACTCATTCACCGCATCACTACCTTTTATCAATACAGCCCTTTACTACATAACCTTATTTATAACATTGAAACAAACAAYGAAATAACATTAAAGAAGAATGAAGAACAGCTTAAAGCAATACTACAGGGACGAGATTAAATTCTCTCCCTATACTCTCTCTCCTCATACATCATTAACTTTTTATCCATTTCAACAATAACTTTATACAATTGAAATGCCTGTAAAATTTGCAGTTGAATTCCAAAAGGAGCATTCTGTTCTTTTAACCATTGAAATACTGCCGTTTCATCTTTCATTGATTATTCCTCCTCTTATTAAAATCTGCTACTCATATACCGTAAATGATGAAAAGCTTTTCATGTCAATAACAAAAAAGGATGCAAATTTGCATCCTTTAATGTACTATATTTTTCTTCTGCTTCGCTTCTTTCTTTACTTCTTCCCTTTGGCATTCACTATGAAACGCACAACTCATACACTCAGAACGAAAATGACGCTCTGTATAGTGCTCAGGTTGCTGCAACATTTCTTTCATTCTAAGTAAATCATCCATTCCAGTTATAATATCTTCCTGCTTTGGAATGTACTCATACTTAGTTCCTTCTATTAAATTAATAACTTCAATTTTCCCTGGAAGAATACCGAAAGCTTTATAACTGAATACTGTCATTAGCTTCTGACAAAGAGCAAGCATTTCCTCATCCGCATCGATAACATACTTTTTAATTACAAACGATTCAGCACTCCACTCACCAACTTCAAATGTCAATGACATGTGGACACCTAACTCTTCCATATATGTTTGAAACTTCTCATATAAAAATAACGGCGGTGCCTGACTATCATCCCTTTCAACAAACTGTAATAAGTGATCAGTTAGCTTTGCTAAAACAATATAG
>NZ_JBFTMA010000468.1:0-3567 GCF_056396725.1 Bacillus sp. 05T31 | reverse complement strand
AATCGTTCCTGCAAATAAATACGTATCCTGTAAAACAACCCCTATTTTACTCCGCAAAGAATTAATATCATAATCCTTTATATCTTTTTCATCAATGCTAATTTGCCCTTTTTGAATGTCATAAAAGCGAGTTAACAAATTAATAATTGTTGTTTTTCCTGATCCAGTTGGACCGACTAAAGCGATTGTCTCCCCAGGATTCGCCTCGAGACTCACATCTTTTAAAATCATGTTGTCCTGTAGGTATCCAAATGAAACTTTCTCAAGCCTAACATGTCCTTGTAAATTTTGTACAAGTACTGCATCTTTTTTATTTTGAATTTCTGGTACTTCATCCATAATTTCAAAGACACGTTCTCCTCCAGCAACTGCCGCTTGAATCGTATTCATTAAAGTTGCAAATTGACTAAGTGGTCTTGAAAATTGTCGAGAATAATTAATAAAAGCTGCAATGACACCTACTGTTGTCATTCCGTTTAATACCATTACCGATCCAGTTCCAATTACAAGCCCCATTCCTAAGTTATTAATAAAGTTCATACTTGGAAAAATAAATGCTGAAAACGTTTCAGCCTTCGTTGCTGAAATTCTTAGCTGTTCGTTAATTTCATTAAAGTTATGTACGGTTTCTTTTTCTTTTCCGTATAACGTAGTTACGTCTGCGCCTGTAATAGCTTCCTCAATAAATCCATTTAATTCTCCTAAATCCTTTTGACGCTTCGCAAAGTTTTTCCCACTATAAGCAACTAGTTTTTTCGTAACGAAAAACATAATAGGTACTGTAATTAAAGTTACAATCGCTAAAATCCAATCTAATGAAAACATCGCAATTGTTACACCTATAAACGTTAACGCTGATGAAATGATTTGCACAACACTTTGTGTCAAAGCTTGATTTAAGTTATCAATATCATTTGTCACACGGCTCATTAAATCACCTTGAGAACGTACATCAAAGAATCGTAGAGAAAGTGTTTGGATTTTTTCAAAAATATCTTGTCGTATTTTTTGTATAGTCTTTAATGCAACATTAATCATTACAAATGTTTGTAACCATGTTAATAATACGGTTATCCCATATATTGCAATGAGTAGCATGCACATTCTGGCTGTCCCGCTTAAATCCTTCGGTACAATGTATTCATCAATGATGATCCCCATATAATATGGCCCAAGTAAACCTAGTAATGTCGTGATAAATACAAGAATAATAACGAACATAAGAGATGCTTTTTGATACCCCATATAGTTCCATACTCGCATTATAGTTCCTTTAGTATTCTTAGTTTTTCCCGTTTTCGGATTGTTACGTCCACCTTTATTTCCAAATTGTCCTTGAAAATTACGCACGCTCTTCCCCTCCTTCTTGCTGCAGGCTACCACCTTGGGAAAGATAAATTTCCTGATACACTTCACAAGTTGCCAATAAAGCCTCATGCGTACCATTTCCAACTAATTCACCGTTATTCAAAACGAGGATTTTATCAGCATCTATAATAGAAGATATTTTTGATGCAATTAAAAATGTCGTTGTGCCACTATATTTCGTTTTTAATGCTTCTTGTATTATAGCTTCTGACTTCGCATCAACCGCCGATGTAGAATCGTCTAATACAAGAATAGATGGCTTTCTCACTAGGGCTCTTGCAATAGATATACGTTGTTTTTGACCRCCAGATAGATTGGTTGCACCTTGTGTTAAGTTATATTGATAAGAGTCGTCCAGCTTATTGATAAACTCAGTCGCACAAGCAGATGAAGATGCTAATTCCAATTCATCATAAGTTGCATCTTCTTTGCCATAACGTAAATTCTCTTCTATACTGCCTGAAAAAAGAAGTGCCTTTTGTGGAACGAAGCCAATGGAAGCACGAAGTTTTTGCAAATCGTATGCTTTCACATTAACATCATCTATACATATTTCACCTTGATCAACATCGTAAAGTCGTGGCAATAGTTTCGCCAATGTAGATTTACCACTTCCGGTCGATCCAATAATCCCTATTTTTTCACCTTTACGTACAGTAAAKGAAATATCTTTTAAAACATATTCATTATTTTTCGTATAACTATAGCTAACATTTTTAAACTCTACATTACCACCCACTTGTTTTGGTTCATATACGTCGCCTTCAGTTGTAATATCAACTTCAGTATGTAAGACTTGTTGTACACGATCAGCTGATGGAAAAGCACGGGCAATTTGAATAAATACCATACTAATAGACATAAGTGACATTAAAATGATATTTAAATAGTTAATAAAAGCTAAAATGGCCCCTACTTGGAGTGTACCGTTAAAAACTTTCTCGCCACCAATCCATAAAGTTGCTACAATTCCGCTATTTACAACTAGCATAATAATTGGCATCATCAATGAAATAATTTGTATTGCACGAATATTTATTTCAGTTAAACTTGTATTAACTTTCTCAAACTGTGCGATTTCATATTTTTGTCTTACATATGCTTTTATAACACGTACACCGGATAAATTTTCTTGTAGCTTTGTGTTTACTTTATCTAATGCTTCTTGTACTCGCTTAAATGAACCGCTCGATTGACCTGCAATCAATACAATTGCAACTAATAATACGGGTACCACAACAAGTAAAATTGGAAATAGGTCTCTCGCTGTTACAAAGACTATAATGATACTTCCAATAAATAATAACGGTCCACGGACAAGTACACGTAACGTCATCGTCATTGCCGATTGAATAGATGTAATATCATTTGTCACGATTGTTAATAATTTACCTGTTCCAAATGAATCACGATTTTTGCTAGAAAATGTTTCTATTTTCGCAAACACATCTTTTCGTATGTCTGTAGCGAAATTAACAGCAGCTTTTGTAGAATACATCATACAACCAAGTCCTCCAACTAAACCGATTGCTGCTGCTCCTATCATAAGAAGCCCCATTTTTATTACATAATTCAAATCCCGGTTTGCAATTCCAACATCAATAATATGTTGCATTATTGTCGGTTGAATTAAGTCCATCGCAACCTCAAGTACCATAAATAGCGGTCCAATAATAGCGAAGAACATGTATGGTTTTAAATACTGTAACAACTTGCGAAATGATTTCATACACAATCTCCTTTTTTCATGAAATTACCATCGAATAATTTATATTCCTCCTTATTTGAGCGATATTGTCTGTAATTTCTCCATTAGTCCTATTATATTAGGTAAATTAATATTTAACATTATTAAATGATAAGCATTTATGACTTCCCGGTCAATAAATGTGCTTTATCTTACGTAAATAAAAAAACACATTCTTAATAGAAAGAATGCGGTTTTTTATTTATATTTGTTCAATTGTAAAATTCAATCGCGAATCATTATTTTAGATGAATTTCGGTTTGGCATAGCCAAAAACTTTTGCTAAACTAGCTTTATGGAGTTCTTTGATAACTTGATATAGAAGGTTGCAGGAAGAAAATAGCGTGCGAAAACCAAGCCATTCGGTTCCTGCGTAAAATATCAACCGTATAAAGAGAGCATCCAAGCGTTGGACATCTAGGGGTGGATCGCCCCCGAAGTAACRCTCATGG
>NZ_JBFTMA010000467.1:0-4926 GCF_056396725.1 Bacillus sp. 05T31 | reverse complement strand
GAGAAGAACTGATCTTATTCTGCCTATAAAGTTGAAACAAACTTGCAACAGATAATAAAAAAGAACAGGAAAACTTATCCTGTTCTTAATCCGAATATACAAGACTTACCTTTCATTTGAAAATTCCTTAAATCTTCTTGCTCGTCCTATTTTCTGTCGGTTATGCTTTAACGTTTCATAAGCTGATTCTGGTAATGCCTGAAACTGCTCAGGTGTTATAATTTGAGTAATAACCTTAGTCAATTCCTTATTCTTATTAACACCTAACACTACACATAAAATCGGCTCATCCTCATGCATAACTCTTTCCATTAAAAAACGTTTGCGCTCAACAGGATCTTTAAATAATTTGTTAGAAGCGTTAAGTAAAAACATCATAATAATTGGTAATTTATCTTCTCTATCCTCTTTTTTATAATTATAAGCCACATATGGAGTCCAGAACTGCTGTTTATGTAATAAAAGCTTTTGAGTTCTAGAGCTAATGAATTCCCTGACATTTTCACGTGTCCCTGTGTCTAACAAAAGTAGATRCCTAGCCGCTCGAATACAGAGGTTATCTCTTGTGCTATCTAATAATCTAATTAACTGTTCAAATATAGGATCCATGTTTTGCTTTGGTTTTTCTATAGGTCCGAACTGCACCTCAAAAAAATTCTCTGACTCATCTTCACTAAATTTATCATTAACTTTTCTAGCCATATACATATCTATGTCATCTCTATGACTTGGGATAAAAACATCATTTGCTTCCACTTCTTTAAGCATTTCACTTATACTCATAGAATAATTATTGTATTCAAAATATAATCCTATATGATCTAACTCGTCATTCGTTTTAATAGCTGGATTTTTACTTGCCAGACTTCTTTGATATAAGTAGTTCATAAAAATACTAGGTGAATCAAAAATTTCAGGATATACTCGTAAATCATTTATTGATACACACCAAACAGGTAACGCACTTTCTTTAATGAATTCTGTTTTTTCAATTTGAGCTGCGATTTCATTAAAATCATCAAGAGTAACACAACATGCTTGTATAAACTTAACGTTATTAATTGTTTCAAGTAGCTTATAACGTTTTTTAGTTTCTTTACTATAAATCTCTATTTCATTAGTACGATTATACTCTTCAAACAGTCTCAAAGATTGTTCATAAGGATTTTGAGCTAAAGCTCTCAGTGATTTTTTATAAGCTTCTTCGTCAGAAAATGGCGAAACGGGTGATAGGGCTCCCCCTTTTACTTCAACAATAATCATTACATCATCAAACAAAATTAAACCATCACATTCGCACCATTCATTTTTTCCGTTAGCACCGACTGGGGCTTTATAATATACATTTCTAAAAATTTGAGCTGTTGGAAGTATCTTATTAAATAATTTAAACGGTACTGCTTCTGACACACTTTGTTGAATCTCTCCAATGACATTTACTAATTTTTCATCCTGTCCTCGTAATGCACGCATTACCGATCTATAGAAATTATCCATTAAATTATTAATAGAAAAACAATAATACTTTCCTTCAATACATATAAACGGCTTATATTTAATTGGCATTTCTTTAAACATTACATTTGATATATCAATTAAAAAACCAGTTTTATCACCTGGTTGTAACGCTAAACTTTTTATAAATTCTACAGGCCACTTTGTAATCTTTTCTACATCAAAATAATCTGCTATTTGCAATATGTTATCTGCTGTTAATTCATGTATTCCCTTATCAATAAAATAATGTATAAATTCCGTAGTTCTCAAACGCTCACTTAATGCCATAATCCCTTTCATGATATCTTCAGCGGATACATTAAAGTTGGCAATAAAAAGTTTATTATATGGTAATAGCAAATCTCGAAAATGCTCCTCCTCAAAATAAGGATATAATGTTCCTGACACATTCATTTGCATACCTTGTGAGTATTTAATTAACTCATCTTTTGGTACAACATTTACATACATACTCGCGTTAAAATAAAGTTTTTTTAAAGTATCTAAGAACCCTTGAAACTCATCAACATTTAAATCATCACCATCAATTGTAGGTTTTGATGAAACTATCATACTTTGTACTAAATCCATCCCTTTACTAATCGAAGGATTAACATTACCATGTAAAGCATCTTCTGGATTCATAAGGTGTTGAGAAAGATTATAGCGATACATATGAATCAAGACTGATAAAGGATCAACTTTAGAAATTACACCCTGAATATTTGCAAGCGATGTAATTATTTGTCCTTCTAAGATTTTAGGATTAAATTGTGTTAAAACATCGGATAAATCATTATTATTCTGCATGAACTACAACTCCCTTTGAATTAATAAAAAATTTATTTACGGTATTTTATTTAAACATAACAAATAAATCGGTATTATTTATGTCACATAAAAAAACACACAGGCACTTTTCACCTGTGTGTTTTTATTATTTATATTCTTTTTTCGTCTTCTCTACATGTTGCCAACTCGCATCAATGAGGGCTGACTTAGCTTGTCTCATCACTACTCTCAGAGTATTTTTCGCTTGACTTGGTGGATAATCGTACTTCTTCAGCAATCTTTTCAGCATCTCCACTGCTAGATTTTTATGTTTTAACTGACGAACTTCTTCTAAGAACTCCTTTGATAAAATCGAAATCCCCAGTCTTTTTATCCCCAAGCTATCAAAAACATCCATTACTTCTTCTGAAATAATGGAACGCTCCAACATTTGATTAACTCTAGCTTCAATCTCTTTTTTAGATTTCTTTTGTACATTCTTTACATCCAGTTTAGCTAAACTTGCTTTGATTGCTTTAAAATAGCTTAATTCAAGTGCGACAGCTTTCCCTTCTTCTGTCGCAGCACCTAATGAATGAGCCTTTCCCATTTCAACAGCGATTTGTTTGTATTCCTTTTGTTCTTTTTTAATACAACCTAAAACAAAATCCATACCACCTGTAATTGCTCAAATTCTAGCAACCTGAGATGACCCCATATAAGCTCAGTAATCAAATTTATGGAACATACCACGAAGCACTTCCAATTTCTCCTGCATAATTGCAACTGCCGCCGTTGTATCGATACCTGTATTCTCGATATACTGCTTTAAGTATGTTTTAATGCTTTCCCCAAAATTGTTCAGTAAATAATAATTTTACAGTTAAAAAACTTAAGCTTATTCCTTACCTAAAAATGTCCTTAGTGCTCTACCAAATTTATCCGAATCAACTTGTAAATTTTTATCTAGTATCAGAATATACCTATACATTTCGTATAAAAATTCCGCCCCCTCAATTACACAATTGTCAAGCCTATATTCAAGTAATTCCTGGCTTTTCTGCATCTCTTCGCAATCTTTTCTGTACTCTATATTTTTAGATCCTTTTATAATCACATTACTTATAGGATTAAAAGATTGACGATACAATTGAATAACATCTTCTAATTTTTTCCTATTAGCTTGTGCAATAGAACGGCGAACTACTCCTTTCCTACTTATAAAGTACCAAAGAGAAACTATAAGGACTAACACAACAACTGCTGAAAGCTTCGTGAAATGTTCCCATAATAATGATGCCTTTTCATTCCATAGTTGCTTAATTATCACTATTCGCATGATGTTTACCTTATAATATGCAAAAAATGTTAAAATTGAGGCTAATATAATAGGGAAACTAAAAATAATAGATCTCGTTTTTTTTAGTAAATCAAATATTGTATCGTTAATAATAAAATCTATCATTCTTTTTGTTTGATTACTGGGACGTGACACTATCCCAATCCTTACATAATAATGTATTTTCTCGAAATTATATTTAACACGTACTAACTTGACCAGTAGTCTCACTTTTTTCTTTTCAACGGCATTGTTTGATAGTTCACTATATAGATGATTAAACACCTCTTTAACTTGATACCAGAAAAGATCCCATATAACCACTAACAATATAATCTCAGTCCAATACACTATAAACAATCCATACCAATACTGGGATAATTCTATACCTAGATTCCAATTGAGCGTGATACGATAAATTTCCTTCATTGTATAGTTACAACCAATAAAGAGAATTCCAATTATAACTGTAACAATACAGCTAACATTAAAAAATAAGCTTTTATTACTAATTACATATCCTCTCCACCCTTGCATTATCTCACCTACTTACATAATAAAGAATTTAAAATCACCTTAAAACACTATAGTAGTTCAATTAAATAGAATCACTCAAACTTAACTTAACTGAAGCCCTTGATGGCTTTACTGATCTTCCTGCCCTTTCTGCATCTTCAATTGCTGAATCCATCATTTTTTTAAACTAACATTCGTCAATTTATGTGTATTGATCCTTAGACGAAAGAAAGTTCCTTTATAATATGTATCTAACTCCTGATCAAAACCAGCACTATTAACGTCACTTTCAACTGTATATTCTTCCAGAAATATTACAACCTTATTTATTTTTAGATATGACGATATATCTATTCCCTACCATACAACTCCAATAACTTCCGACCTTCCCCAACAACCTCTTCCCTCAATCCCCTAGGCTCCACCACCCTAACCGAGGCCCCCATACTCAAAATCCATTTCTTAATCGACTCTTTTCCGCTCATTGTTGCCTGGAAGAGAATGCTACCATCATCATTATGTTCTATCTTTTGATTCTCTCCCCAAATAGATTCTGGTAAAGATGCAGCGAATGGTGGATAGATGAGCAACTCTACTTCTAATGGTTCTTTCATAAGGCCGAATTTCGGAAATTCTTCTCGAATATCGAAATTATCGGGTATTTTATATGTATCATACAAAATTCTAATATCTTTCATTCGAGATAGTTTAAACATACGTTTTTCCTTTTTATCATTACACATAGCTAAGCAATAAAAGAATTCGTTGTAGTGTACAAAGCCGTACGGATCAATAATTCGTTC
>NZ_JBFTMA010000466.1:0-4929 GCF_056396725.1 Bacillus sp. 05T31 | reverse complement strand
GGGCAGTAAGACTCCCACCTCAAAATTCGGCGAATGCGAGGAAGTTAGGTGGGAGATAACTGCCCGTAAAAGCCCGATTGGTGAAGGCTAATAATCAGTGGGGGATGGACAAAACCCCCACTGATTAAAGTTTCACTTTATTGGGTTTTGAAGCTGTTGCTAAAGATGTGGAAGAGTTTTAGCGGGAAATATATATAAGGAGAGATGATTGTATAATTAGAAAAAACAGAATATTGATTTGTTTAGAGTGTATACTATGATATAATTAGATTGTAAGATAATGGATGTCGGAAGGGGGATGCAATATGTCATCAGAATTACTCTTTTTTGGTGGTATCGCACTCTTTTATTTCCTTGTGATGATACCAATTCAATACTTATATTTACAAGGATTAAATGAAAAAAAGAAACGAACAGGATTATCTCAGCAAGAACTATACAAACAGATGTCTTTTGGAGAAGAACAATTACATTTTCACGTGCAAGGTAATCCCTTTAATATACCATCTGCGTTTGTTGCATATATGATTTTGAAAGTGAAGGGACGTAAAAAAGCATCACAGTGTTGATGCTTTTTTACGTTGTTTTATAAGATTCGGCTTCTTTGACTGCTAATGGTAGAAAATGTTTATATTGGCGGAATCCATTAAATGTACTCGCGCTGCCAAGTAAAATAAACAAAACACCAACGATAATGCGTGCAGTTGAAAGTTCTAAAAAGAATTGGTTTATCCCAAAGAATAGGACGAATAAGCCGAGTGCCATTGCGGATTTTCCTGAGAGCCAACCTTTCTCCATTGGACGGTTTGTACGAAWGAACTTTGTTTTGTAGAAGAGGTACAACACAAATGAGATGATAATACAAAAGACGAATATTGGCATAATACACGCTCCCATCGATTGGTATAAAAATAACAATTTAGAAAAAAGAAAAATCTAAACTTTCTAACTTTTATTATAAAGCAATTGTTCGCATGTATGAAATGTTTTCCGTTATAATGAGGGATAAAGTGAAACTTTAATTAGCGTGGGGAGATCCCACGTACTAATTATTAGCCCTCACCAATCGGGCTTTTACGTGCATCCAGGCTCCAAATTAATTTTGCTCCATTGTTTTTAATACTTTTGAGGTAGGAGTCTTACTACACGTTAATGCGGGATAAAATGAAGAAGTTGAATAAAAAGGAGATTATACATATGCATGAGCAAATTTTAGGAGCAATTAAAGAGTTTGATACAATTATTATTCATCGTCATGTACGTCCGGATCCAGATGCGTTAGGTTCACAGTGCGGACTTGGTACAATTCTGCAAGAATCGTTTCCAGAGAAAAATATTTATATGGTTGGGTACAACGAGCCTTCTTTATCGTTTTTACGAGTAATGGATGATATTGAAGATAGTGTATATGAAGATGCACTTGTTATCGTTTGTGATACAGCGAACCAAGAGCGTGTTTGTGATCAGCGTTATGCAAAAGGAAAGATGTTAATTAAAATTGATCATCATCCGAATGAAGACCCGTACGGAGATATTACATGGGTGGATACGACAGCAAGTTCTACAAGTGAAATGATTTATGAATTTTACAGTTATGGAAAAGATAAAGGATTAACGATTTCAAAGGAAGCAGCTCGCCTTATTTTAGCGGGTATTGTTGGAGATACAGGTCGTTTCTTATTCCCGAATACAACAGCGAAAACACTTCGTTACGTAAGTGAGCTTGTTGAAATGGATGTTAAATTTACGGATTTATACAATGAAATGTATAAGACAAAAGAAAAAATCGCTCGTTTAAACGGTTATATTTTACAAAACTTCACGATGGTAGAAGAAGGCGCAGCGTACATTAAATTAACGAAAGAGGTACTAGAAGAGTTTGATGTACTTTCTACTGAAGCATCTGGTGTTGTCGGAGCACTTGGTAATATTGATGGATTAAAGGCATGGGTTCTATTTTTAGAGGAAGAGGATGTTATTCGTGTTCGTCTTCGTTCAAAAGGACCAGTTATTAATAAGTTAGCAATGCAATATAATGGCGGAGGACATCCGATGGCTTCTGGTGCAAAAGCATCTTCTTGGGAAGAAGCAGATCGCCTGTTTGCTGATTTACGTGAGCTGTGTAAATAAGAAGTTGTATGTTGAATGAAAGAGAAGGAGAGGCGCTGAAGCCCTCCTTTTTTATTTTTCTTTCTCTATATCAATACTAATTTCAAGTACGGTATCAAAAGAGACTGTGTCTACTTTAAAGCGGTATATACGATCGTAATGTTTGTACGTTTTATTTTCGATGACTTTTTTGAGCAGGTCTTTATTTTTTGCGATGCTTTGAATGTTTTTCGTTAAAAGATGCTGGAGATCATTATGGATAGAAGTGGTCATGTTTTCAAGTGTAAGATTGTCTAAATCATATTTTTTTCGATTTATAATTTTTATTTTGATTTCTTGAATTGTTAAGAGCCGTTTATTTTCTGTGTTCAATTTCTCTTGGTCTTCGAGAAGGACGTGGAGTTTTGCTTCTTGTTTTTCGATAATTTCTTTTTGTTCTGCTATTTTACTAGTTTGTTCTTCTTGAAAAACACCGTATATGTACAAAAAAACAAACCAGCTCAACACTCCTCCAACAGCAGCACCAGCTAAAACTAAATACCACCTTTTGGCTGTATTGGCGCTGGGTACTCTCATACATGTTCCTGTGTAAGCCATTTAATAATAATAAGACCAGTTTGCATACCGCCAGTTGCAAAAAAAATAAGGAGAATTTGTTTTACGATATCTTTCATATCTCCGCCAAAGAAGCTTCTTTCAAAGCTATAAAAGGTATCGAACGTTCCGCCAATTGCTGCAACGAGTGCCCAAATTCTTAAATTTTGGGCGAATTGATTAATATAAGTTAGAGTTGGTTTTCCGATGAGAAATGCACCAAATCCGCCAATTAATGAACCGCCAAGTATAACTCCAAAGGCAATAAAATAACTAATAATAAGCAGAGAGAAAAAAGTATGTTCTCTTACATCCATCGTCATTCCCCTTTCTTCTTCATATATATGGACAAAGTATGAGAAGTATGTTTTGATTTCCGCTTTCCTCATCACCTATAATAAAAGTAGTCACATAGGTAAAGAGAGGGTACAACAGTGAAGTTTGTGCATTTACAATGTCAAACCGTTTTTAGTTTATTAAAAAGCGCTTGTAAAATTGATGAGCTTGTCATTCGGGCGAAAGAGCTTGGATTTTCATCGCTGGCCATTACAGATGAAAATGTTATGTATGGAGTTATTCCGTTTTATAAAGCAGACAAAGAGAGTCAGGCTGAAGAAGTAGCTCATACGTATCAAAATATGTTCAGCAATTTTTATATAAGTTTGCAGCATCATGCAATTCAAGATGAACTGCTTTTACAAGAAAAACTGCCTGAATTTATTAATAAGGTAAACGTTCCAGTCGTTGCAACAAATGATGTTCGCTATATTAATCAAAGTGACGCACTTGTTCATGAATGTTTATTATCTGTTGAAGGCGGAACGAAAATGACTGATCCAGATAGACCGAGAATGAAAACGGATCAGTATTATTTAAAGTCATCGGATGAAATGGGAGCACTATTTTCTCATGCTGAGGAAGCGGTTCAAAATACAATAACAATCGCGGAACGTTGCCAAGTAGAAATTCCTTTCCATGTAAATCAATTACCGAAATTTCCTGTTCCATCTAACGAGACGAATGATACGTATTTGCGCCGTGTTTGTGAAGAAGGCTTGCAGAAACGTTATGGTACGCCGAAAGAAGCGCATATAAGACGTTTGGATCATGAATTAAATGTTATTTCTCGTATGGGATTTAGCGATTATTTCCTCATCGTATGGGACTTTATGAAATATGCACATGAAAATCATATTTTAACTGGGCCAGGCCGTGGATCGGCAGCTGGTTCACTCGTTTCTTACGTATTGGAAATTACAGATATTGATCCGATTGAATATGAATTATTATTTGAAAGGTTTTTAAACCCTGAACGTGTGACACTTCCAGATATTGATATTGATTTTCCAGATATAAGACGTGATGAGATGATTCGATATGTGAAAGATAAATATGGTCAGCTTCGTGTTGCTCAAATTGTAACGTTCGGAACTCTTGCAGCGAAAGCCGCAATTAGAGACATTGCTCGTGTAATGGGACTCCTGCCAAGAGATATTGACATATTTTCAAAACTTATCCCATCAAAGCTTGGTATAACGTTAAGAGATGCATATGAGGAATCGCAATCGCTCCGTGAGTTTATACAAGGGAATCTTTTGCATGAGCGTGTGTTTGAAATTGCAAAACGTGTAGAGGGATTACCGCGTCATACGTCTATTCATGCAGCTGGCGTTATTATGAGCCAAGAACCGTTAACGGGAAGTGTAGCGATTCAAGAAGGGCATAACGATGTCTATGTTACGCAATATCCAGCTGATGCATTGGAAGAACTTGGATTGCTCAAAATGGACTTTTTAGGCTTACGTAATTTAACGTTACTTGAAAATATTATAAAGTTTATTGTTGAAAAAACTGGGAAACAAATTGATATAAGAAATTTACCTCTGCAAGATGAAAAGACGTTTCAATTGTTAGGAAGAGGGGATACAACAGGTGTATTCCAGCTTGAATCAGGTGGTATGCGAAATGTACTTCGTGGGTTAAAACCGAATGAATTTGAAGACATAGTCGCTGTTAACTCGTTATACAGACCAGGACCGATGGAACAAATTCCAACCTTTATTGAATCGAAGCATGGGAAAAGACGAATTGAATATTTACATCCGGATTTAAAGCCGATTTTAGAAAGAACATACGGCGTAATTGTATACCAAGAACAAATTATGCAAATCGCATCGAAGTTAGCTGGATTTTCGCTTGGAGAAGCGGATTTGCTGCGCCGTGCAG